>NZ_JBSHDN010000022.1:0-53090 GCF_053616335.1 Nocardiopsis sp. NPDC055824 | reverse complement strand
CCCCGAACTCGGGGAGGGGCCGCCACCGCGGTCGGGGGCTGCCCCGGGGGACCGGCGGTCAGCCGCCGAAGATGGCGCCGAGGTCGACCTCTGTGCCCAGGAACATGGACCCGACGATGAGGATCAGCAGCCCCGGCAGCAGGGTCACAGCCGTCACCATCGTCACGCGCGGGTTCATCCTCTGGGCCTTGCGGCGCATGTACTGGGCGTCGGCGCGGCGCATGTCCCGGCTGATGTCCACCAGGGTGTCGCTGAGCGGGGCGCCCAGCTCCTCCGCCTGCTGGATGGCGGTCACGAACTTGCTCAGCGACTCGTTGCGGGTCCGGCGCCGCAGCATCTCGAAGGCCTCGCGCCGGGACGTCCCCAGCTCCATCTGGCGGAGGGCGAGCGTGAATTCGTCGGCGAGCACCCCGGGCATCGACTCGGCCACCCTGGCCACCGCGGCCCGGAACGACATCCCCGCGCTCACCGTCACCGAGAGCACGTCCAGGAAGTCCGGCAGCTGCGACTGCACCCGGTCGGCCCGCTCCTGGCCCTGGACGTACATGCTCAGATCGGTCAGCCCCATGAACGCCAGCACGACCACGCCCACCAGGGGGCTGCCCACGGCGAACATCAGCAGCCCCAGGGGGCCGTACAGCGCCACCTCGCCGATCTTGCGCCGCACGTACCGTTCGACGGTCAGCCCGTCCGGGCGCCCCGCCGCCTCCAGCCGCTCGGTGACGGAGGCGCGCATCCGCGGGCTCATCGACGCCAGGACCGACTTGACGAAGGGCTTGCCGATCGCCTCGGTCAGGCGGTGCAGGAAGAACGTCTCCTCCGACTTGGTCCGGGGTGTGCGGGCCGCCGGACCGCCCACCTCCACCCGGGTCCGCGACATGGTCAGGTACAGGCCGTAGCAGGCGGTCAGCACGACCAGGGCGCCGGCCAGCGCCGCGGCGAGCGGGACCAGGGTGGGGAGCACACTCATCGGGGGAGTCCTTCTAGAGGTCGAACTTGGTGATGCGGGACACCAGCAGGAAACCGAGCGCGAACAGCGCCGCCACCACCAGCAGCACCGTCACCCCCGCGACGGACGTGGTCATGACGCGCATGATCCCGGGCTCGATGCCGTTGATCAGGAACAGGGCGCCCACCGACATGAACCCCAGAGCCCACACGGTGCTCGTCGTCTCGCTGAGGATCGTCTGCACCTCGCGCCGGGTCTCCTTGCGGTTCTCCAGGGTCTCGGAGATGTTGCGCAGCGCCGTGACCAGCGAACCTCCCGAGCGCGACGCCACCACCAGTGTGGACAGCAGCACCCCCAGCTCACGCGAGGGCATCCGCTCGCGCAGCTCCCGCACGGCCTCCTCGAAGGAGGCGCCGAGCTTCATCGACTCCGCCATCCGGCCCAGCTCCTCCCCGGCGGGCCCGTCCAGCTCCTCGGCGGCCATCGCCACCGCCGTGGGCAGCGCCAGCCCGGCGGAGGTCGCGTTGCCCAGGACCCGCGCCAGGTCCGGCAGCTGGGCGGTGAACTCCTCGCGCCGCTTGGCCTCCGCCCGGTTCAGGTAGGAGAAGAAGAGGAACGCCACCCCGACCGCGGCCAGCAGGCCGAAGAACGGGGCCAGGACCTGCCAGACCACGATCACCGCGAGGAGCGAACCGCCGGTCAGCGCGAGCACGAACGTCGAGAGGCGCACGTCCGCCCCGGACCTGGCGATCCGGCGGTACAGACGCGAACCCCACTGGGTGCGGTAGATGGCCGCGTCCAGGCGGGCGGCCGGCGTGGACGCCTCGTACTCGGCCCGGTCCAGGGCGCTGCGGGCGGCGATCATGCGACGCTGCTCGGCGCTGGCCACGAACTCCCACAGCCCCCACAGGGCCACGGCGAGGACCACGGCCAGGCCGCCGAGGATCGCCACGAACTGCCAGGTCACCGGGACTCCAATCGGGTGGGGGGCGAGCACGCCCCGGAGGGCGCGGGAAGGGGGGTCACCATCGGCCCGCGACGCCCTCGTCGGGGACGACGCCGAACGCCGCCGGGATGGCCTCGCCCACGTGGTAGATCCGTCCCGCCATGTGCCGCGGCATCGGGTAGTGCCGGAACTCGCCCGACACGGACCGGTTGGGGCCCGTGGGCAGGGCGTCGAAGGTCATCACCGGGTCCAGCCGGAACTCCTCCCGGCGGCGTGAGGAGACCACGGCGATCTCGTTGACCCGTCTGGACCCGTCCGGCCAGCGCCCCAGGTGCACGATGGCGTCCACCGCGTTGTTGATCTGGTCGCGGATCGCGTCGTAGGGCACGTTGCCGTCGCCCAGCGTCGCCAGGGTCTGCAGCCGGTAGATGGCGTCGTCGGCCGAGTTGGCGTGAACGGTCACCAGGGAGCCGTCGTGGCCGGTGTTCATGGCCTGGAGCATGTCGATGGTCTCCGGACCGCGCACCTCGCCGACGATGATGCGGTCGGGGCGCATCCGCAGCGCGTTGCGGACCAGGTCGCGGATGGCGATCTCACCCCGGCCCTCGATGTTGGCCGGCCTGGTCTCCAGCCGCACCACGTGCTCCTGCATGAGCTGGAGCTCGGCGGAGTCCTCGATGGTGACGATGCGCTCGTCGGTCGGCACGAACGCCGACATGGCGTTGAGGAACGTGGTCTTCCCCGTGCCGGTGCCCCCGGACACCACGATGTTGAACCGGGCCCGCACCATCGCCGCCAGCAGGATGCCCGTCGGCGCGTCCAGGCTGCCCATCCGCACGAGCTCGTCGATGGGGTAGGGCTTGGGGAAGCGCCGGATGGTCAGGATCGGCCCGGACAGCGACAGCGGCGGGATGATCACGTTGACGCGCTCGCCCGTGGGCAGGCGGGCGTCGACCATCGGCGAGGACTCGTCCACCCGGCGGTTGACCAGCGACACGATGCGGTCGATGGTCTGGTAGAGCTGCTCCTCGCCGTTGAAGGTGGCGTCCACCCGCTGCATCCTGCCGCCGCGCTCGATGAACACGTTGTCGGGACCGTTCACCATGATCTCGGTGACGGTCTCGTCGGCCAGCAGGGGCTCCAGCACACCCAGGCCGAGGGCCTCGTCCACGACCCTGCGGATCAGCAGCGACCGCTCACGGTCGGACAGCACCGGGCCCTCGCGGGTGAGGATGTGACCCACGACCTTCTCCAGCCGCACCCGGCGCTGCGCCAGGGTGAGCTGGGTGAGGTCCTCCAGGTTGATCTCCTCCAGGAGGCGCCGCCGCCAGTGCGTCACGCTGGCGCTGTCCGCGCGGCCCTCGACGACGCGGTCCTCCTCGAGGCGGTCCTTCAGGCCCATGTCCCTCGTCTCCTTCCCCCCGGACGGGCGCGGCGCACCGCTCCCGCCTCACACATTGGGCATGTCCACGCGACGCGTCAGGGTCAGGTCGAGCCCCGACGACGAGAACACGATGGGCAGCGGGTGCGACACCTCCACGTAGAAGCCCTCGCTGTCGTTGGTCCCGCTGGTGACGGTCGCGTCGTCCAGCCACGAGGGCAGGGCCTCCCGGGCCGCCGCCTCCGCGCCCGGCAGCTGCTCGGCCCCGGCCACCCGGGCGCCGGCGCGCGCGGCCGATTCCAGGCGCTCGACCGCCACGAAGGCCAGGAACGCCTCGATCGCGACGACCGCGGTCAGGAGCAGGATCGGGAAGAACGCCGCGAACTCCAGGAGCGGGCCGCCGCGGTCGGCGTCCCGCCCCGCCCGGCCGCCGAGCGGTAGGCGCCGCGCGGCTCCACCGCGCGGGCGCCCCGGGGAGGAGCCCCGGGCGGTGGGGCCGCCCCGGCCGGAGCCGGGACCGGCGGTCGGTCGGCTCATGGCGCGGTCCCCCGCGGCTCCACCTCGGGGACGACCAGGGCCTCACCGGTGATGTCCCACGGCCCCGTGACCCCGGGCAGGAAGATCGGCATGGCGAGCGTGACCCGCGCGAACCGCCCGCCGTCGCGCTCGACGACGCTCACCGTCATCACGTCCTCGCCGTCCCACGGCGGCCGCACCCGCTTGCGGGCCTCCTCACCGATGCGCTCCATGTCGTCGGGGGTCACGGAGGCCTGGCGGGCGGCCTCGGCGGCGCCGTGCGAGGCGTACATCGAGGTGATGCCGAGAAGCAGGACCTGCCACACCAGCGCCATCGCGAGCATCATGAACGGCACCGCGGCCGCGAACTCCACGATGACCGCGCCGTCGTCGCGGCGGCGCCGGGCGCGCGCGGACCGCGGCTCAGCCATCGAACCCACCGCGGCCCCCGCCGCCCCACGGCCCCGCCGGGCGGCCACCCGAAGGTGTCGCGGAGGACCCGTTGGCGGCCCTGCGGGCCGGGTCGGGAACCGACGCGTTGAGGAACCCGGACACGTCGCGGGTGGACGGCGCGAGCGCCTGGCGGTCCGCGAGGGCGGCGAACGACCCCAGACCGCCGGAGGGCGTGGTCGACCCGCCCTTGCCGCCGCTGCCCGGAGGGGCCGGCGGGCTCAGCAGGTCCAGCTCCGCGGCCAGGCGTGCGAAGGCCTTGCGCAGGCCCTCGTCGGTGACCTTGGTCGGATCGCCGTTGTTCTCCCCGGGTTCGAGGGCCCGGTAGGCCGCGGGGACCGGGGTGCGCAGCACCCTGGTGCCCAGCAGCTGCTGGAGGAAGTCCGGCTGGATCTCGTTCTTGCGGCTGTGCCGTGTGACCAGCGAGTACACGTCCTCGTGGGAGCGGATCTGCAGCCGTTCCCACATGCCCATGAGCCGTTGGGCGCCGCGCAGCGCCGGGACGTCGGGGGTGACGGTGACGACAGCGGTGTCGGCGAGCTCCACCGCCATGGCGGTGGCCTCGTTCATGGTCGAGCCGCAGTCCACCACCACCAGCTCGTACCGGGAGCGCAGCGCGTTGAGGACA
Organism: Nocardiopsis sp. NPDC055824; assembly: GCF_053616335.1. Taxonomy (NCBI): domain Bacteria; kingdom Bacillati; phylum Actinomycetota; class Actinomycetes; order Streptosporangiales; family Nocardiopsidaceae; genus Nocardiopsis; species Nocardiopsis sp. NPDC055824. The sequence continues at coordinate 48,220 of NZ_JBSHDN010000022.1, read as the reverse complement.
CGGCGGGTGGCGCGGGCGGTGACGTCCTCGCCGCGTTCGCCGTGCTCGGGCGCGAGCAGGACGTGCGGGCCCCGGTGGTCCACGTACAGGGTCTCGGCGAGCATCCCCGGGGTGATGTCGTCCCCGGCGTCGACCAGGTCGCTGATGGAGCGGCGGTGGCGCAGGTTGAGGAACGCGGGCAGGTCGCCCGTCTGGAGGTCGAGGTCCACCAGGCACACGACCCGGCCGGCGGCCGCCGCGACCATCGCGAGGTGGACGGCGCAGGTGGTGGCGCCCACGCCCCCCTTGGCGCCGCTGACGGCCATGATCCGGCCGCGCACCCCGGAGGCGGGCAGGTCCAGGGACGCCGACTCCAGGTGGCGGCGCAGGGTCCGCGACCACTCCGCGGCCTTCGTGACGCGGGTCTCCAGCTCGGCGATCCCGGAGTCGTGGGGCAGCACGCCCCGGGCGCCGGCCTCCATCGCCCCGGTGAACGTGTCGGGGTCCATGGTGGGGGAGACCAGGAGGATCGCGAGCTGGGGGTGGCGGTGGGACAGGTCGCGGATGGCGTCGAACACCGGGGCGGGCCCCAGTTCCTGGTGGATGAGCACGACGTCGATCTCGGGGAACTCCCCCGCCGCGTCGATCAGCGCGGAGGTGGTGGGCCGGGAGGCCACCAGTTCGGCGCTGCCCAGCTCCTCGAAGCGCGCGGCCAGCACCAGCTCCGCCTCGGAGGTGGGCATACCCGCCAGGACTCGGAACATCAACGTCTACCCCCCATGCGGCGCGGGCCGCTCGTCGGTCGTCTCTCCCTCGTCGGGGGTCGCGCCCCCGGCGAGGTCCTCGAAGTCCCCGCTGCAGAACTCGCTGGCCCCGGGCGATCCGCCGCCGTCGGCGCTCACCAGCGCCAGCCTGAGCTTGGTGGAGAAGTCCTCCGCGTAGGCGAGCTGGAGCGCCGCCTGCGGGTCGAGGCGGAAGGTCACCGGGACCACCCCGGAGACGCCGCCGTTCTCGCGCTCCTGGGAGCGGAGCTCCCCGATGTCGAGGACCTCGACCTCGGTGATGATCCGCACCGCGCACGCCTCACCGTGGTCGCGCGGCTGGAACGTGCCGTAGATGTCCACGAACGATCCGCGCTGCACCTTGCCCGCGACACCGGTCTCGGCGTCGACCATGATCGCGATCTCCCGCTCGCCCGTGGTGAGGGTGGGCTGGGGCTGCACCATGCCGCGCTGGAGGTAGACGCCCTCCTCCAGGTGGGAGGCGGCGACGAGCTCCTGGTCGGCGGGCGTGTCCACGTCGGCCAGGTCGGTGATGAACACCTCGGGGTCGAAGTACATCCTCGGCACCTGCACCCGTTCGACGGAGTCCTCGCCGACGGGCTGGTAGGCGTCCACGTCCTCCGACAGGCGGAGGACGGTCGCGAACTCGCCCAGGCGGTCCTGCTGCGAGTTGAGGTAGGTGAACACGGACGCGAACACGGCGACGGCGCCGATGGCGGCGACGACCATGAGCAGCACGCCACGTCGCTGACGGGGGTTCATAGGGGGTCTTTTCCGTTTCCAGTGTCGTCGCGGAGCCGTCCGCCCGTCGGGCCGGCGCGGTCGCGGGCCCTAGCGGGAGTAGGTCCTGGGTGTACCGGGCCACAGGGCGCGGCCCGTGAACGGGGCGCCCTCCGGCCGGTCGGCGGTCGGTGGGGTCGGTCGGCCGTCGGCGGCGCCCCTGCCGCCCGGGGGCGGAGGGGTGCCGTCGGACGGCGGGTCGGAGGGTACGGGCCCCGCCCGGCGCCGGCCGGGCGCCGGGCCCTCCGCCGGGCCCTCCGCCGGGCCCTGCGCGGGGCCGGGGGACGGGCGCCGCTGCGGCCGGGGCGCGGATTCGGGCACGGGGGGCCGGGACGTCTGCGGTGTCCGGACGCCTGCGCCGGTCCGGGGGCTGTCGGCCGAGCAGAAGGGGCAGGGCCTGCCCGACATGGGTTCGCCGCACCAGGAGCAGTACGAGGCGCGAATGGCGCCCGCCGCGTAGGCGAGCGCCTGGGGGTGGGCGCTCAGGGCCACGAACTCCACGTACCGGGACGTTCCCCAGTACACGGGCCCGAGCGGTTGGACGGGAAGGGTGCGGGTGGCCACCGGCTGGATGGCCTGCGGCAGGTTGTCGTCGAAGACCCCGGTGATGGACGGGTCGGGGGTGGAGCAGAGCAGTTGGACCGGCTGGACCGGGCGGAAGGGCAGCGTCCGGGAGACGTCGGCCGGACGCAGGCGTCCCACGCGGGCGGTGGGGGCGCAGTAGGCGAGGAAGGACACGGACGGTGCGAAGGAGCCCATGTGCTGGCGCATCGAGGTGGGGATGGTGGACAGGCCGGAGACCGTCTTCAGCCAGGCGCCCGCGAGCAGGTGCCGGGGGAGTTCGTCGCAGAGCGCGGCGACCATGCCCGGCGGCAGGTAGGGGGCGAGGTAGGCGAGCTGGTCCGCGATCAGTGACAGCGCCAGGGGGGAGAGGTCGACGGCGATCCCCGCGACGTGGTCGGTGCGCATGGAGCCGCGCGCGAAGTTGATCGCGCGTTCGGCGTCCTCGGACCGCCAGGCGGGGTAGAGCGCGACGACCTTGCGGCCGGCGTCCACCTGCTGCCTGGCGAAGGCGACGAACGCCGAGCTGCGCTCGCCGATGCCCTCGCCCCGCATCGCGAACCGCTGCGCCCGGACCTCGCCCACATGGCCCGTGCTGGGGATATCCGCCAACAGGGCGACGGTCGTCGCCGACCGAGGTTGGGCTCTGGACACTGGGCAAGCTCCATCGGTTCTGCGCGCTTGGGAGAGATCTGAAGCAGAGCGGCCTCCCGCGTCGAAGGTGCCACCCGAACGCATCGTAACGAATGTGTGGCTGAAGGGGGGAGACCTCGCATTTGTCGCCATTGAACAGGAGGCGCGGGCCGGCCGGAAGGACCGGGGGCGGAAACCCGCGTGTGCGACCCGTGCGCGGCGCCTCCCGCGCAGGTCCCGGGGGACCGGCCCGGGGCGGGACGCCGGACGCGTCGGCCGCATGCGGCCAGGGGGTGGACAGGCCGTTCCGCGCCGGTCCGGTGGACATGTGTGTGCCTTGCCCGGCGTGTTCGCGGGCTGTACGCGTGTTCGTCTCCTCACCTCCGTCCTTCCCACCCAAGGATGCCCCTCCGCTCCGCCTCCCACCAGTGCCCACGGCCGAACTGTGGAAAACTCCCCGGCGGGCACGGGTGTCGCGTGCGTCTCGTCGGGGGTTGGGGCGTCCTGCGGAGGGAACGAATCGGGGGGACTTCGCGTCATATCTTGAGAAGTCAGACGCCCCTGAGGAGACCAACGATGCGCAAGGCAAACCGTGCCGCGGCCGGAGCCGCCGCCTGGCAGGTCATCCAGAACTCCGACACCGACATCTCGGTCTGGAAGCGGATCGGGGCCGTCCCGCGCATGCTCGGGGCCAAGATGCGCGGCCGGTACCCGGACCTGAGCAGCGGGAAGCTGCTCGGCATGCTGGTGCTGGCGGTCTACATCGTCTCGCCGGTCGACTTCGTCCCCGAACTGTTCATCCCCCTGCTCGGCCTCGCGGACGACATCGGCGTCGCCGTGTGGCTGACCACGATGGCGCTCGGCGAGAGCGAGCGCTTCGTGCGGTGGGAGCGGCAGAGCCAGGCCCAGCAGGCCTTCCACCAGGCCAACCGGCCCGGTGAGGGCGCCGGTCGGCCGGATCCCGGACAGGCGGGCCCGGGCCCCGAGGGCGCCCGCGACGGGGCCGACCGGGCCGCCGCCCGGAGGTCCTGACGGGCGGGCCGCCCGGCCTCCCGGAAGCACCGACGGGCCCCGCGTGTCACCGGACGCGCGGGGCCCGCTCCGGTCCCTCCGTCCCCGCGGCCGGGGCCCGGGTCCGCCCCGGCGCCGACCGCCCCCGTGACGCGCGGGGGTTGAGGCCTGAAGGCAATTATGGTCGGTCCGAAAATGGTGACAGTGTGACGCCTGTGGCTCCGTAACGGCGCGGACGGGCCCCGCGGCCCGCCCGCGCCCTGGGCCGGAGCGCGTCATGAGTCACAGCGTCCGGCCGTGTGCCGCCGACGGACCGCCGCTCCCACGGCCCGCGGGGCCGGCGCCCCGCCCGCGCGTCCCGGGAGCGGTCCCCGTCCGCCGCTCCGGCACGGGATCACCGGTCGGGGCGCTCCGTCCCCCGGTACGACGCGTGGTCGAAGTCGGCGTGGCACCCGGTCCCGGCGAGGTCGTGCACCCACAGGCCGAGGAAGGCGCCCGTGAAACCCCAGGCCCTCACCAGGCCGGCGTTGCCCTCCCGGTCGGGATGGCCGCCCTCGCCGCCCTCGCGCTCGGCCGCGTGGTCGTCGGAGAGGATGCCCGCGTCCAGCACCACGCCCATGTCGGTCCACGAGCGCCCGTCCCGGGAGAGGCCGAACCGCAGTTCGGCGCCGTCGATCACGGCCCTCATGTGGCAGCGCTCCCAGTCCTCGACCACGACACGGTGCCCGATCTCCCGGTACCGGCCCCGGTCGCAGGTGAGGACCCTCGCGAACATCCCCTCCTCCTCGTCGAAACCGATCCGCAGGTAGTGCCAGTGCCGGGTGTTGTAGTACGCCGTGAGGCCGGCCATCTGCTGGAAGGTGCGGGTGCGGAACTCCATCACCGTCTCCATGGCGCACCGCTCGTGCTGGACGCGCCGCGCCACCAGGCTCGGCGAGCCGGTGCCCGCGGGGGACTGCCCGCCCCGGATCCGCAGGTGCCCCGGGCGCTCCTCCAGCGACAGCCAGTCCGCGGAGGCGTGGCGCCGCAGGGTGCTCCACTCGGGGCGGAGCTCGGCGGCGTCGAAGCCGTCCGTCTCCGGCGGCTCCGGCCACGGGTGGGGCTCCAGCGCGGGGCCGGGCACCTCCTCGCGGGGCGCGGCCCCCTCCACCCGCGGCCACCCCTCGGGCGACCAGACCACGCGCTGGAGCGCAGTCTCCCGGCCGCGCACGCACCTTCCGCGCTCGGTGAGGGGGCGCGAGGCCAGGTGCGCCAGGAACCACTCGCCGCCCCGGGTCTCCACCAGGCTCCCGTGGCCGGCCTTCTGGAGGACCAGCGAGGGGTCGGGGCGCGAGGTGAGGGTCGGGCCGGCCGGGTCGGGCTCGTAGGGGCCCTCGATCCGGCGCGACCTCGCCACCGTGACCTGGTGGTCCCAGGTGGTCCCGCCCTCGGCGGTCATCAGGTAGTACCAGCCGTCCTTGCGGTACAGGTGCGCCCCCTCCGTCACACCCGCCTCGGTCCCGGCGAAGATGAGCCGCGCCTCGCCGACCAGCCGCATCGCGTCGGTGTCCAGTTCCTGGAGCACGATCCCCTTGAACGCGTTCCTGCCGGGACGCCAGTCGTTCAGGTTGGACAGCACCCAGCTGCGGCCGTCCGCGTCGTGGAAGACCGATGGGTCGAACCCCATGGAGTGCAGGGGCACCGGGTCCGACCAGGGGCCGGTGACCGCCGGTGCGGTGGTCACGAGGTTGGGGGTGTCCCAGAAGCCGCCCGCGTAGTTCTCCACGTTCGTGAAGATCAGGTAGAACAGCCCCTCCTTGTGGGAGAGGCAGGGGGCCCACACGCCGGCGGAGTCCCGGCGCCCCGTCAGGTCCAGGAGCCGCGCCTCGGTCAGCGCGCCGCCCAGGGGACGCCAGCGGACCAGGTCCCTGGAGTGGTGCAGCACCACCCCCGGGCACCATTCGAAGGTCGACGTGGCCAGGTAGTAGTCGTCCCCGACCCGCAGGATCGAGGGGTCGGGGTGGAACCCGGGGAGCACCGGGTTGGCGATGGTCCCGGAGAGCGCGGCGGTGGCGGGGAGGGTCGTCATCGTGGCCTTTCGTCAGTGCGGTTCGTGTGTGGTCGGGAGGGGTTTCCTACTTGCCGAACCCCGCGGCCAGCCCGCCCAGGAGGTGCCTGCGCCCGAACAGGTAGAGGGCGAAGATCGGCAGGGTGGAGAGGACGACGGCGGCCATCAGGCCGGGCACGTCGGTGCCGTACTGGGTCTGGAAGGACCACAGGCCCAGCGGGAGGACGCGGTTCTCCTCGCTCTGGGTGAGCACCAGCGGGAAGAGGAAGTTGTTCCAGGCGTTGAGCCCCACGAAGATGGCCACGGTGACCACGCCGGGGCGCGCCAGGGGGAGCACCAGGCGCAGGAACGCCTGGAGGTTGGTGGCGCCGTCCAGCGCCATCGCCTCGTAGAGCTCGCCGGGCACGTCGCGCAGCGAGCTGGTCAGCACCACGATGGAGATCGGCAGTGTGAACGCGGCGGTGGGCAGGATGATCGCCGTGAGGCTGTCGTACAGGCTGAGACGGGTGATGATCAGGTAGATCGGGATGATCACCGCCTGGGCGGGGACCGCCAGCCCCAGCAGGAACAGCAGGAACGCCACACGGAGGGCGCGGCTGCGGCCGCGCACGATCGCGAACGCCGCAGGCAGGGCCACGGCGAGGACCAGCGCCACGGAGCCGCACGCCACGACCAGGCTGTTGGCGAGGAACCGCAGGAACCCCACCTCGAGGACGTTGAGGTAGTTGTCCAGGGTCAGGTCGTCCGGCAGGGCGAGCGGGCCGTCGGCCATGTAGTCGCCCGGCCCGCGCAGGCTGGTGGCGAGCAGGTAGTAGATCGGCACCGCGACGACGACGAGCCACAGCGCGGCCCCGATCCCGCCGCCGACCGAGGGCCTGGTTCGGGTGGCCATGTCACATTCCCTCTCTCTGGCTGGTCATACGGGCGTAGCCGGTCACGCGCACCACCAGCAGCGACAGCCCGGTGCCGATGACGACCAGCAGCACCGCGACGGCGCTCGCGTAGCCCATCTCGAAGGCGATGAAGCCCTGGTTGTACATGTGCAGCGGCAGGATGCGGGTCGCGTTGCCCGGACCGCCGTCGGTGAGCAGCAGGACGGTCTCGAAGTAGGTCATCGACCCGACCAGGATCAGCACGGACGAGGCGATGATCGTGTGCCGCAGCTGGGGGACGGTGATGTGCCAGAACCTCCGGAGGGGGGAGGCCCCGTCGAGTTCCGCGGCCTCGTAGAGGGAGCTCGGGATCTGCCGTGCCGCCGCCTGGTAGAGCAGCATGTGGAACGGCAGGAACTGCCACAGCAGGATGAGGACGATCGCGTACAGGGCCAGCGAGCGGTTGCCGAGCACGTTGCCGTCGGGCAGCCCGATCCAGGGGCCGATCTGGGAGGGCAGGCCGAAGTTCGGGTCGAGCAGCGCCTTCCAGATCAGGGCGATGGCGGCGGTGGACAGCAGGAGCGGGAGGAAGAACACGGCGCTCGCCACGGCCCGTGCGCGCTGGTGTCCCGCCGCCCATGTGCCGAACGCCAGGGCCAGGGGGGTCTGCGTCGCCCAGCACAGCGCGGTCAGGGCCAGGGTGACGCCCAGTCCGCGGGTGACGTCGTCGTCGCCCGGGAGCGCCCGCCAGTTGTCCAGGCCCACCCACTGCGGGGAGCCGAGCCCGTTCCACGCGGTGAGGCTGAGGTAGACGACCACCGCGACGGGAGCCAGGCCGAACAGGCCGAAGAACAGCAGGGCCGGAGCGGCCCAGGCGAACCCGGGCCGCTCCGCGGGGGTCGCGGTCCTCACAGGTGCTGCTCCATGTCCTGGGAGAACTCCTCGGGGGTGATGTCGCCGAGGAAGAGCAGCTGGAGGTTGGTCAGCAGGGCCTGCGAGGCGGACGGGGACAGCGCCTGGTCCCACGACTGGGTGAAGCTCGGCGCCTCGGAGACCAGCTGGTGGGTGAAGACGGCGAAGTCGGCGTGCTCGCTCTCCTGGAGCCGGTCCTCCACGCCCTCGATGGGGGGCACCTGGCCCGCCTCGATGAGCCCGTCGACGTACTCGTCGGAGGCGAAGGTCTCCACCAGGAAGTCCACGGCCGCGTCCGTGTGCCCGCTGTCGGCGTTGACGGAGAAGTAGTTGCTGGGGTTGCCGACGATCGCCCCGGGCTCGCCCTCGCCGCCCTCCACGGTCGGGAAGGCCGTGTACCCGAGGTCGCCGCTCGCCATGAACTCGGGGCTGTCCTGCTGCTGGCGGGCGATGTCCCAGGTCCCCATGAGGAACATGGCGGACTCCCCGGTGGCGAGCAGTGCCGAGGCGCTGCCGTTGTCGTAGTCGATGGAGCTGAAGTTGGTGCCGAACGCGCCCCTGTCCACCAGCTCCTGGCACATCTCCATGGCCCTGACGATCGCCGGGTCGCTCCACGCGCCCGCCTCGCCGTCGACGACGGCCTGGAAACTGTCGGGGCCGCCGATCCGCTCGACCAGGTACGAGAACCACATCAGCTGGGTCCACCCCTGGGCCCCGGGGAGGGTGACGGGGGTGACGCCCCGCTCCTGGAAGGTGTCGACGGCGTCGAGCAGTTCGTCGTAGGTCTCGGGGGGCTCGATGCCGGCCTCCTCGAAGACCGCCCTGTTGTGGAACAGCACGACGGGCTGCACGCCGAGGATGGGGACGCCGTAGTAGGCGTCGTCGATCCGGGCGACGTCGAGCACGCTGGGGAGGAAGGCGTCCCGGAACTCCGGCGCGTCCTCCAGCGCCCCGGTCAGGTCGACGGCCTGGCCGGCGTCGACGTACTGCGCCAGGTTGCCGCCGCCCCAGTTGAAGAACACGTCGGGGGCGTTGGGCGAGCCGAGGGCCACCTGGAGCCGCTGCTTGTAGGAGTCGTTGACGTAGGTGACGAGTTCGGCGGGGACGTCGCTGTCGGCGTTGTAGGCCTCGATGCCCGCTTCGACCAGCTCGTTCACCGCGGCGTCCTCCAGGGCCCACACCTGGAAGGCGTCGCCGCCGCCGGGCCCGGTCGTCCCGCAGCCCGTGGCCAGGAGCATGGCCAGGGCCAGGGAGGTACCGCCGATCACACGTATCCGGTAGGTGCTTCTCATGGGGACACCGCTCTTCCGTCGGGGGGAGACGTGGGTCGAAATTCTCGAAATATTTCGATATGTTTCGGTTGGCATGACGCTAAGTTGTCCGAGGGGGTGCGTCAAGGCCCCCTCTGATTTCGGGTAGGTTACGGCGAATGCCCTCGAAAACTTTCGAGATAGAATCCTGAAGGGCCGCGAACCGCTCCCGGCCCGGATCCGACGAGGAGGCGCATGCCACAGCGACGACCCACCCTGGCGGAGATCGCCCAGGAGGCGGGGGTCTCCGTCCCGACCGTGTCCAAGGTGCTCAACGGTCGCCTCGACGTCGCCGCGGAGACCCGCCGCCAGGTGGAACGGCTCCTGGAACAGCACCGCTACCAGCCGCGCAGGCACCGCGACGACCGGACGGTGGGCCTCATCGACCTGGTCTTCCTCGACCTGGGCAGCCCCTGGTCGATGGCGATCCTGGACGGGGTCGAGGAGGTCACCCACGAGGCGGGGTTCGGCATCGTGGTCTCCGCCGTGCACGACCGCAGCCGCACCCGGCCGGGGCGCAAATGGCTGGACAACCTCCAGGCGCGCAACTCCGACGGCGTGGTCCTGGTGCTGTCCGAACTGTCCGCCGCGCAGCACGCCCAGCTGGACGCGCTGGGCATACCCGTGGTGGTGGTCGACCCCGTCGGAGACCTCGCCAAGGACGTCCCGGCGGTCGGCGCCACCAACTGGGCCGGGGGCGTCGCCGCGACCGAGCACCTCATCGGCCTCGGCCACCGGCGCATCGCCACGCTGAGCGGCCCGCCGGACGTGATGTGCAGCCGGGCGCGGGTGGACGGCTACCGGAGCGCGATGCGCGGCGCGGGCCTCGCCGTCCCCGACGACTACGTCCGCTACGGCGACTTCCTGCTGGACACGGGCCGGACCGAGACGGCCGCCCTCCTGGAGCTGCCCGAGCCCCCCACCGCGATCTTCGCGGGGTCGGACCAGATGGCCCGGGGGGCCTACGGGGCCCTGTTCGACCGCGGGCTGCGGGTCCCGGACGACGTCAGCGTGATCGGCTTCGACGACCTGCCCGAGGCGCTGTGGGCGACTCCGCCGCTGACCACCGTCCGCCAGCCCCTGCGCGACATGGCGCAGATGGCCGCGCGCATGCTGCTCGACCTGGTCGGCGGAGACCGGCCCGAGACCACCCGCGTGGAGATGGCCACACGGCTGGTGGAGCGCAGCAGCACGGCCCCGCCCAAGGGCTGACCGGCCCGGGGGGCCGCGCCCGGCGGGGGCGCACGGAGGGGAGCGCCCGGTGGCGGGCGCTCACGTGCGGTGCGGGCCGACGCCCGCGGGCGCGGTTGCGGGGAGCGGTCAGGGACCGTCCCGGTCCTCGTCCCACCCCTCGTCCGCGTCGGCGTCCTCGCTGCCGGGCCCGATGCGGACGACCTCCAGGTCCAGGCCCGCGGCCGGGCGGCCCAGCGCGGAGGCGAGCGCGCGCAGGGCCTGGCCCTCGGCCGCCTCCCGGCTCAGCGCCACCGGCAGGTCCAGGGCCGCGGGAAGGTCCTCCTGGGCCGGGAACCGCGTGTGCCACCCGGCGCCGTCGCACAGGACGGCCGCCGCGTAGCAGGGGTCGTCGCCGTCGTGCCCGAAGAGGGTCACGTCGACCTCGTCGGGGGAGACGCCCAGGCGCCCGGCGACGACCTCGGACATCTCGTCCGCCAGCCCGGCCTCGTCGTCGCCGGTCACGACCGCGTCGGGCCGTCCCGGCAGTTCGACGACGGCGCGCCGGGTGCGGCCGTCGCCGGTGACGATGCCGAAGTGGTGTGTGTGCACAGGGCCTCCTCGCGAGAGTCTGGAGTCTTGCACGCCGGAGCCGCCCCCGGACAGGGGTTTTCCGGGACGGAACGGACGTCGCGGACTCTCCCTGGCGCGTGCCGACCGGCCGTCGCGGGCGCGGGCGGCGTCCGGGGTCCTTCTCGGGGGCGGGGCGTCGGGGCCGGCGAAGGGCTCGGACCCTGGGGGCGCGCCTGCCTCCTCCCCGGCGGGCGGGCACGCGTCCGGCAGTGGCACCGGGCGTGCGGCGTCCGGGGCCACGCCGGTGAACGCGGAGTGCCGGCCCGCGCCGGGGCCCTCCGCTTCCCGGCGGCAGGGCGCCGTCGCCGGAGTTCCGGACGGGGAGCCTCCCGGGGCGGGCGCAGAGGGGGCGGCCTCCCCGGGGCGGCAGGCCCGTGCGGGGGCCGGGGGCGGGCTATGCCTGGTCGGGGCCGGGGACGATCAGGTCCACCATGCGGTCCACCAGGGGGCCGGCGGCGTCGTCGGCGAGTACCGCGGGCAGGGTCAGGTGCTCGATGAACAGACCCGTCATCGCCAGGTAGAGCGTCACCACGGTGGTCCGGTCGCCGGGGAAGCCGCCCTCCAGGTGTGTGCGCACGTTCTCCTCCAGCGTCTCCTTGATGGTGCGGGTCAGCTCCTCGCGGATGCCCGGGTGGCGGTTGGCCTCCAGCCGGAGCTCCAGCAGCGCCAGGTAGCCGTTGCGGTTGTGCTCGATGCGCCGCAGCAGGTCCTGCATGCCCAGCCGGGTCTGCTCCCGGGACGGCAGGGCGTTCGTGAACCGGTCCATGAACTCGTCGGTGGGGGTCAGGCGCACATGGACGTGCGCGCCCGCCTGGAGCAGGAGCTCGGCGCGGTTGGCGAAGTAGTTCGACGCGGTGCCCTTCGGCACCTCCGCGCGTGCGTCCACCGCCCGGAAGGTGAGCCCCCGCGCCCCCTCCTCGGCCAGGACGTCGATGGCCGCGTCCAGGAGGGCGCGCCTGCGTTCGGGGTTCTGCCGCATGGTCTCGGTCTCCAGTCGTCGGGAAGGGCTGCTTGCTGCAACCACTTTAAGTGTAGTACTTTAGGTGAAGTGGTCAAGAACGACTCAGGGGAGAACACCGTGAATATCGACCTCATCGGCATGGCGGTGCTCTGCGACGACCCGCGCGCGAGCGCCGAGTGGTTCGCCGAGCACATCGGCTTCGAGATCGGCGCCGACATCGGCTGGTACGTCAACACCCAGCACGCCCAGCACAAGAACCTGTCGCTGGACTTCGTCCGGCGCGACCACGCGTCCCTCGCCGAGGGGATGCTCGGCAGGACGGTGGCGGGGACACTCGTCGCCTTCCTGGTGCAGGACGCGGACGCGGAGGAGAAGCGGCTGAGGGAGGCCGGCCTGGAGATCGTCCTGCCCCTGGTCAGCGAGCCCTGGGGGCAGCGCCGCTTCCAGGTCGCCGGCCCCGAGGGGCTCTTCGTGGAGATCCTCCAGCTGGTCGCCCCCGACCCGCGGTGGATGAGGGACAACGGCTTCGCGCCGGAGTAGCGCACGCGGGACCGGCCGGGGGAGCGCCGCGGGACCGGCCGGGGGAGCGCCGCGGGACCGGCCGGGGCGACCTGTCCCGCGGCGTGCGCACCGGGCGCCGGATCAGAAGTGCTCGGCGAGCGGCCCCAGCACCGGGACCCACTCCTGGGCGGAGACCTCCGCCACCAGGCCCTGGATCCGGAAGGGGTCCTTCTCGGTGTGGGCCACCGCCTCCTCGCGGGAGCCGGCCCGGAACAGCAGCAGTGCGCCGGGGGCCTCCTCGGGGCCGAACGGGCCCGAGCACAGGTTGACGCCCCGCTCGGAGAGCCCGCCCAGGTACTCCCGGTGGGCCGGGCGGTGCTCGTCGCGTGCGGCGGCGCTCCCGTCGGCGTAGGTGTAGGTGACGGCGAAGACGGCCATCGGTTTCCTCCCGTAAGGCGTGGTCAGGCGGTGGGCACCGCTTCCGCCGCCACTGTGCCACAGGCGGTCCCCGGGGCGCCGACCGGGTTCCGGCCGCCACCCGGACCCCGGCACGACGGGGCACCGTCACATCCGGGCGAGGGCGTGCTCCCACACGAACTGGACGGCGGCGACGCCGAACCAGACGGCGGCGGTGACCGCGGCCGCCGTCAGTACCCCGGTGACCAGGTAGACGGTGACGGCGATCGTCCGGCGCGCGCCCCGGTGCCCGGGGGTGCGGCAGCTCATCGGCCGCCTCCCACGCGCTCGGGCCGGGGCGGGGCGGAGCCGAGGGGCACGGGCGCGCCGCGCGGTGCGGTCCCCGCCCCGGAACCGGGCGCGGACCCGGCCAGCATCCCCGCGAACGCTGCGGACTCCCCGGCCAGCACCCACCGCAGCAGTGCGGAGAGGCTGGGGTGCGCGGTCCCGGAGTCGTCGGCGACCGACGCCGTCAGGAACACCCGCACCTCCCCGAAGTCGGCCGCCGCGTCCCGCAGAAGGTTCCCGAGTCCCAGGGTCCGTGCCGCCCACTCCTCCGGCGGCATCCCGCCGGGCGCCGCCGAGGTGCCGCGGACCAGGTCTCCGCGGGTGACCACCACCGCCAGACGGGTCCGCGCACGCCGGGGCCGCAGTCTGCGGCCGGACATGCGGTACTGGCGCCGGATCTCGTCGCGCACCGCCCCGTACGCCAGTTCGGGGTCGCGGACGCGCGAGCGGTGCCCGGACAGGCGCGACCGCTCCCCGGCGGTCATGGACCGCCACACCGCCTCGACGCCCAGGGGGTCCACCACCAGCACGAACGTCGACGCCTGCCCCAGATAGGTGAGTTCCTCGGTGGTCGCCGACCGGTTGAACCGCTCCCCGGCCGCGTCGTACACCTGGAGGAGGAGGGTCCGCCCCTCGGCCCCCACGCGTACCGTCAGCCCGCGGACCTCGCGCCCCGGGGGAGTGGGGCCGGTCCGGTGGGCCGCGGTCAGGAGCCGCTCGCTGTCGCGCAGCCGCCGGACGGTCTCCTCGCCGACGGGCTCCACGTACGCCTCCCGTGTGCCCCGCGCGGCCTGGGCCAGCGCCAGGTTCATCCCCGCCACCAGGCGGGTCTTGCCCGCGCCCGCGCTGCCGAACAGCGGCAGCACGAACTCCCGGGCCTCACCGGGCCGGTGCTCCAGGCCCCGGTCGCAGTGCGGGCACAGCGCGTCCAGGTCGGCCGAGCCCAGCAGGAGCAGCGTGGGGAGCCGGGCCCCGCACAGGCACCGGCGCCGCAGCAGCCCCCGGAGCCCCGGGCGGATCGCACCGTGCCTGCGTCCGCACCGTGTGCACAGGTACGCCGGGTAGCCGAGCCGCAGGAAGCAGCCCGGGCACACCATCCGCACCCGGCGGACCACCAGCAGGCCGGCGTCCACGACCCGCAGCACCCCCACGAACGTCCATGCCGCCGCCAGGTACGCGGCCACCACCAGGGCGTGGACCGCGAAGTGCGCGCCCAGGAGCACCCCCCACAGGGCCGACGCGGCCCAGGTCCGGCCCACGATCGTCCGCAGGTCCCACCAGGCGGGGCCCCCGTGGTAGGCGCGGTGGGCCGGGTCGTCCCCCTCGCCCGGGGGCGGATCCTCGGGGCGGCCGCCACCGAACATCACCTCGTGCGTCCGGCGAAAGTACAGGCCCGTCAGCACGGACCCGCCGACCACGGCGGCGGCGACGCCCAGGGCGACGACGGCGCTCACCAGGAACGCCAGCAGCCACCAGCGCAGGACGTAGACGACCACCAGCCCGAGCACCGCCACCGACGCCGCGGCCGCGCAGCCCGTCCCCAGGTCCGCCCGGCCCCCGTCCCGGCGCGGCCACAGCTCCCCCGCGAACCCCGCGGCCCGCGGCCGGCCGGTGCGGCCCCGCCGAGAGGGCGGCGCCCCGTGCCCGCCCGCCCGCCGCCCTCCGGCGCCTCCGCGCGTCCGGGCCGCCGCACCGCCCGGGGGCGCGGAGCCCTCGGCGCCCGCGGTCGCGCCTTCGCCCGTGGGACCGCTCACGTGTGCCGCCCGCCTGCCCGGCGACCCAGCCCGAACCGTCTCCGCTCCCGTTCCCCGCGCCGCCGCCGAACCCACTCGTCGAACGCCGCCGCCCCCTCCCGGGGCAGCTGTCTGCGCACCCCGGCGAGGTGGCGGCGGCGCCACGCCGCCACGGCGGGGGAGAGCACCGCCGCGTCCAGGCGCCCCCCGCGCTCGTGCCCCGCCAGGTCCTCGTGCCCCGCGGCCAGGTACACCGCGGCCGCCGTCGCCGTGTCGGGCCGGTCGTCGGCCAGCCGGGCGGCGACCACCCCGCAGAAGGCCCCGAACACGTCCTCCGGGCACCCCCGCAGAGCCGCGGCCAGCGTCCCGGGACTCCGCCATCCGGACAGCACGTCCACGACCGTCCGCCGGGCGACGGCGTCCACCGCCGGGTGGACCTCCACGAGCGCCCGGTACACGGCGGCGAGCCGCTCCGGCCCGTGCTCCTCCCCGGCCCGGTGGAGCCCGGCAAGGAGGGGGCGGACCTCCGACCACTCCACCGCCACGCGCTGCCCCGCCACCGGCAGCCGGTCGCGCAGCCAGTGCCGGGACACCTCGTCCACCAGGTCCCGCCACGCCCGCTCCCCGTCCGGCGCGGGCGCGGCCACCATCGCCTCGGCCACCCAGCCGCCCACGCCCGGGGACACCAGGACACCGGGGCGCATCGCCCGCAGGGCCAGCAGGGCGGAGTGCGGCCCGTGCCCGGGTCCCCACACCTCCGTCAGCAGGGCGTCGTCCAGATCGTGCTCGGCCAGGCCCGGAGCGTTCGACGCCCGCCCCTCCCGGCGCACCGACACCACGTACGCCAGCAGCCCCACGGGGTCGGAGCGGTCGTCGGTACCCAGGCGGCGCAGCTCGCGAAGGCGCGCGCTGGCCCCGTCGCGGTCGCCGGCGAACAGGGCGCCGGCCGGGCCGACCGCCACGTCCGCGAGCCGGTCGGGGGGCAGGGCCGCCAGCCGCTCCGCCGCGCCGCGCCGCACCTCGTGGTGGTGGGACAGCAGGACCGCCACGGCGGGATCGGGCCACGCCGCCCGCGGCGCCCCGCCCCGCCGCCCGGGGGCGGGGGCGGCTCCCGCGACGCCGGGCGCGGAGGGACGGCCGAAGCAGGGGTCCGCCAGCAGAGGGGCGACAACCTCGCGCCCGTACCTCTCCAGGCTCACCGCCGACGGTGCCAGCCCTCCCGCGCGCGCCCATCGCAGCAGTTCCAAGGCCCGGTCGGGGGCGACCCCGCCGCCCCCAACCCCGCCGCGCCGGGCTGCCGCGTTCACGCCGGGCGCCCGCGCCGGGGCAGCCTCCGCCCCGGGCCGCCCGCCCCCCGGCGCCCCGGCCTCCGGACCGGTCCCGTCCGGTTCCGTCCCGACCCGTGCGGACCGACCGGGCGAGGACTCCTCGGAAGGCTCGCCGGCCAGGAGCTCGGAGATGCGCTCCCGCGCCGCCGCGCGCACCGCGTCCGACCGCATCGGCGCGACCCGGGGAGCGGCCCCGCCCCCGGCGATGCCGTCCAGGGAGCGGTGCACCAGGACGCGCTCGATCCGCTCGGTGACCTCGTCCGCGCCCACCCGGTGGGCCAGCCGCTGCAACCCGGCCAGCGCCCCGTCGTCCAGCGCCCCGGCGCCGGAGTCCAGGACCCGGGCGACCAGCGACGCCGTGTCCCCGGGGGCGAGCCACTCCACAGCCTCCGACAGCCACTCGCGGACGGCCCGCAGGTCCTCCGGGCCCAGCGGGTCGCCGGCCAGGGCCGCCGCCGCGGCCAGCACCGGGCGCCAGTCCGCCAGGCGCCGCTCCCTCCCCGACGCGTAGGGGGCGGCCCCGCGCCACAGACCCACCGCTCCGCGGGACCCCGCGCCGACCAGCCGGGCGGCCACCGCCCGCGACCGCTCGTCGGGTTCGGGCAGCCGCCCGGGGGAGTCCGACCCCGGGGCGTGCACGGTGAACCGGTCCTCCCACGGCGAGGTGTCCGACCCCGGCGGCACCCCGATGACGTGGACCGGCGTCCCGTCCGGGTCGGCGCCGTACGTCGCGAACGACAGCAGCCGCGCCCGCTCCGGCGGCATCAGGTGGGTCAGCGCCGCCACCCAGTGGGCGACGGAGGCGCTGTCGGCCACGAGCACGAGGGGCCGGGCGCCGTCCACGGCCCCGTCCGCGCAGACCAG
The DNA here is from genome assembly GCF_053616335.1 of Nocardiopsis sp. NPDC055824. Classification (NCBI taxonomy): domain Bacteria; kingdom Bacillati; phylum Actinomycetota; class Actinomycetes; order Streptosporangiales; family Nocardiopsidaceae; genus Nocardiopsis; species Nocardiopsis sp. NPDC055824. Next base: position 31,399 of record NZ_JBSHDN010000022.1, on the reverse strand, counting down.
CAGCCGCACGACCGCCTCCGGGGGCAGGCCGCGCGCCCAGGCCTCGGTCCGGCGCCGGTCCAAGGGGCCGCGCCGCACCTCCAGCACCGGGAGCCCGGTACCGCGGACCGGTGCGTCCGCCCAGAAGCGGGCGCCCCACAGCTCGGCCGGCAGCGGGCCCCCGTCCCGGACACCGCCGGCCCCGTCGCCGTCCGCCGCGCCTCCGGCGGGGACCAGGCTGTGCGCGAAGTAGTTGCCCGGCCGCCCCGAGGGGTCGTCGCCGCTGGACACGACCCGGCTCACCACGGGGACCCCGCCCAGGTCCGGCGCGTAACAGAGGTTGACGGGGTGTGCGGCGACCCCGGCGGGGGAGGACCGGCGCGGCGGCTCGTAGACGGTGAACCGCTCGACCTCCCTCAGCACCCGGGGGTCCACCCCGGGCGTGGCCGCGTTGAACTGGTATCCCGCGTACCCCGACAGGCCGTGTTCGCACGAGGTGTAGTAGAGCTGAGCGAAACCCATCGGCGCGCCCTTCCGGTCGTTCTGGTCTTTCGCGGGGGATCCTGCGGCCGGCGGGCCGGCCCTGCGGGTACGCCTCACCGGGTCGGCCGCGGGTCAGGGGCCCTCCCGGGAGGGGACCACCCCGAACTCGCCCAGCATCCACAGGAACGGGTCCGCGACCCGGTAGGGGCGCACCCCTCCCCGGACCCGGTTCCCGTCGTCGGGGGCGCAGCCCAGCGCGGACACCCCGAAGTAGCGGGCGTTGCGGTAGTGGTTGCGCACGTGCCCGTCGATCCCGCCGCCGTCCCACCGGTGCAGGAGCTGCTGGACCTGGGCGTGCACGTCCTGGCTGTCGGAGTCGTCGAAGAACGGCTCCCCCGGCTGGGGCCGGTGCAGGGGGGACCCCGCGTCCAGCTGGCCGTGCAGCGCGTCGATCTTGGTCAGGCACACCGCCATCGGAACCCGGATGAGCCGGCCGGCGGCCCCGGGCCGCTTCAGGAGCAGGTCGGTGACCCTGCCCAGCATGTCCAGCGGCCGTCCCGCGTTGCGGCCGGGCGCGGGCATCCTCGTCCCCGCCGGGGCGAGCCTGCGCGCGCCCTCCATCTGGAGCGGGTCCAGCAGCAGGATGACCCCGTCGGCGTTGTTGAGGTACCGGAGGTTCGCCTCGACGCTCTCCTCCGACGTCAGGTCCTCCCCGGCGGTGTCGAAGAACGACAGCAGGGTGTGCCGGGGCCGCCGTCCGGTCAGCCCCCGCCGGGGCGCCGTGAACCGGAACACCAGCGGCTCACGCGTGGTCCCCGTGCGCCGGGTGGCGCCCAGGAGCCGCTCCTCCTCGTACAGCGGGGTCTCGTAGTCGGCCCGGAACCGGTGGCGCGTGTGGTCGTCGGAGCCGCCCACCGAGGCGCCGAACCTGGCGCCCACGCGGTTCATCAGCTCGTGGATGAGCACCGTCATGAACACGGTCTTGCCCGCGTCGCGGGCGCCGACCAGGGCGATCAGCCGGCTGCGGGTGCGGCCGAAGTTCACCGGCAGCTGCGCGTGGCAGGTGGCGCACACCTGTTTGCCGGTGGTCGACGAGCACTCCGGGCAGACCGCGAGGGCCCGCCGCCCGTCGGCCCCGAACACCGGGGGGAGCAGTTCGCGGCGTCCCAGGTGGGTCCGGACCGCCGTGTCCTCGACGGGGGCGCAGACCCTCCCGCCGGGGCCGGGCCGCCCGGTGCACCGGAACCGGATCAGGCGCTCGGTGAAACCCGAGTAGCAGTAGGGGCACACGAGGCGTCGGCCGTCCAGGGGGTTCAGGGCGTGCAACGCGGTCGGGGCTCTCACAGGCGCAGCTCCTTCACCGAGGGCTGGCGCAGGCGCGCAGCGCGGTCGTCGTCGGCGGCGGCGAAGCACATCAGCCAGCCGGGGCCGGACCCCCGGGGAGGCCTCACGCGCACCGACACCCGCTCGCCCGCGTCCAGGCGCCGGGAGGGCAGGGTCGCCAGGACACGCCCCTGGGCCCCCGAGTGCGGCTGCACCTCCCCCTCGGCGTAGACCACGGACACCTCGGGCATGGCGCAGGCCCGGTCCGCGACCAGGTGGACGACGCGTTCGCGCCGCAGCAGACCGGCCGTCTCCACGCGGTAGGAGATCACCGCCCGGCCCGGCACGGTGACGGACACGGGAGCGCCCACCGCCTCCTCGCCGCCCGTCACCACGACGGTGCGGACGCTCACCCGCACCGGGTCGGATCCCATGGCGGCCTCGAAGCCGCCGTCCGCCCCGTACTGGCGCCGGGTGCACCGCGCGCTCCCGGACCCGTCCGGTCCCCGCGTGTGCTCCGGCCCCCCAGGGGTCTCGGGCGTCCAGGAGACCAGGGCCGCGGCGGCCTCGTCCGGCCAGGTCCACCCCAGCCGGACCGAGGTGTCGAAGCGCTCCGCGCGCAGCCCCCCGACCGGCGGCGCGGTCGCGATCCGCACCGAGCGGCCCACCACGGCCCGGTCGCCGGCGACCGTCACCGCCAGCACGTGGCTGATCCCCGCGCCCAGGAGCAGCTCCGCCCGCTCGCGTCCGGGCCCGGGGTCCCCCTCCCGGACCGGTTCCGGCCCCGGTACAGGTTCCGGTTCCGGTTCCCGGACCGCCTCGGGGCCGTGCGCGGCCGCCTCGTCGGGACCGACCACCGCTCCCGGCTCCCACCTGGACGGCTCCGGGCCCACCCTCAGGACGACCCGGCCGCGGGGCGGCCGGGTCCAGTGGACCCGCACCCCCGTGCCGCCGTCCGCCGACACGGCCAGGTCGAGCACCGGAGGGGGCGGAGGCCCGGGGGTCGCCCGGCGGACGAGCCCCTCCGACGCACGGGCGTGCCCGTTCGAGGTCAGGTAGACCGCCCGCACCCGGTAGAAGTACTCCGCGTCCGGGCGCACGTCGCGGTCCCGGAACCCGGCGCCGTCCGTCTCCACCCTGACCCCGTCGCCCGGCCCCCTCGGCGCTGCCCCCTCGCGCCGCCACGCGTCCACGCGCACCGCCTCCGCCGGGGCCTGCCACGAGGCGGTCACCGACGCCTCGCCCGCTCGTACGCGCAGGTCGCAGACCTCCGGCGTGATCGTCACCGGGGAGGTCTCCACCGGCTCCGACACTGCGCGGCCGCCGTGCACCGCCACCACCGCGTAACGGGCGTCCGTGCCGACCGGGGCCTCGGTGTCGGTGATCTCGGTCCCCGACAGCTCGCCCACGGCGACCTCGCGCGCGGTCCCGGCCCGGCCGGTCCGCCGCACCACCCGGTAGGTGACCGGACCCGCCGGGCCCGGAACGGGCTGCCACGACACGACCACGTCGCGGCCGTCCACGCGGGCGCGGGCTCCGCGCGGCGGCATCGGCTCCACGTCTTCGAGTCCGTCGGCCAGGGCCTCGTCGTCGGCCGCCTCCACCGCCGCGGTGAGGGTGCGCGCGGCCTCCTCGCCCTCGTGGCGTCTGCGGTCCTGTGCGTTCCAGGGCATCGTGCCGTGCCGCTCCCCTCGCGCTCGTGGTGGTCGTCGGCGTCGTCCGGGGGCTCCGCGGAGCGGAACCCCCGCCGGGTCAGCCGGAGGCGCGGATCATGGCGACGGCCTCCTCGGCCCGCTCCGCTCCCGCCCTGCCCGTCCCGCCGATCCGTCCGTCGAAACCGGTCGCCCGCCCGCTCGCCGGGTCCCGGCCGCGCACGTGGAGCAGGCCGGTCCCGGTGAGGTGGAACCTGATCCGGAAGGGGGTCCCCGCCGGTCCGTGGGGAAGCCCCGGGAGCAGTGCTTCACCGATGCGGACGCGGTGGTCCGGGGAGGGGGCGGTGTCGTCGCCCACGGCGTTCCCGGCGATGGCGGCGCGCCCGGCGGCGACCTCCGCCGACCCTCCGCCGTCGTGCGACCCCATCCGATTCGCCTTTCGCCTCCGGAACGACCACGGCGCAGCGCTGTCACGGCGCGGCCGGTGTATTCCGCGATCATACTCGCGGAGGCCTTCGCCGACGGGGAGAACGCACGCGACACATTCCCGGGGTCGCGCATGCCCCCGGAGGGATTGTTCCGGCCTTCCACCTGCGCTTTCGTGTGCCATCCGAAAACGTCCGATTATGCACTGAAGAGCTTTATATGGTGCTCATGAGGCTCTGGAAATATGTTTTTCGGCGATCGTGACAACGGTTTGCGAAGGGACGTGCGACGGACGACGTTCACGCGGTTCTCCCCCGGACCGGCAGCGGCCGGAGCCCGGGGGCGGTCGGGCCGGGACGCACGGCGGACGGGCCCGGCCGCCGCCGGGCTCCGGGCCCGTCGGGCGGCGTGCTCAGGACAGGGCGCGGTCCAGGCGGCTGCCCAGGTCGTGGGCGAGCAGCCGGATGTAGGTCTCCGTGATGTGCCCGGCGTCCCGGTAGATCATCACGTTGCCGATCACCGCGGGGCACGCGCCGTCGACGCAGAACCGGTCGCTGAGGTCGAGCATGTGCGCCTCGTCCCCCAGCGCGAGGACGGCCTCCTCCTGCGGGTCGGCGTGCTCGAAGGCCTCACCCTCGGACACCTCGCAGCGCTCCGGCTGGTCGAGGTTGGCCGACACGCACTCCACCACGTCCCTCTGGTGGCGGGGGGTGTCCCGGATCGCGACGATCGGGCCCGAGACCTCGACCACGTCCCGCCACAGGCGGTGCATGCCCTCGGCGATCGCGGTCTTGCCCTCCTCGATCGTCTCGGCGCCGAAGGGGCGACTGGTCGTGGAGGAGCTGGTGAAGACCAGGTCCGGGGCCAGCTCCGCGAACTCCTCCACCACCCCCCGGTTCCACTCCCGGCACTCCTCGTAGGCGCCGCCCTCGGCGTCCGCGGTCATCGTGTCCGTGAACGCGCAGGACGACTTCGTGTAGAGGAACAGCCGCCAGTCCCTCTCCTCGGCCATCTCGTGGAGGGCGGGGAACCACTGGGCGCTGTGGGAGTCCCCGACCACCGCCACCGTCGTCCCGGCGTCCTCCGCCCCGTACACGCACTGGGCCGACGCGGGGTCGCTGTCCTCCTTCGACGCCTGGCAGTCGTCGTCGTACAGCAGGGGCAGGTCGTCCTCGGCCCTGACCGGGGAGGGGTACGTCCACTCCCCCTCGGAGTCGGCGGACCGGCCGATCGCGGCCGGGCCGGTGTGCACCGACGGGTCGAACGTCACCGACCCCGACCGGTCGACCTGCAGGTACGCGGCTCCGCCCACCGCCGCCACCGACACCATGCCCGCGGTGGCCACGGCCAGCGCGGACCGTCCGCTCCGGACCAGGCCCCGGTCGCGCACCGGGTCCTCCACCCACACCTTCGTCGCCCACGCCAGCAGCACGGACAGACCCGCCACCACGACCGTGTCCAAGGGGCCGAGCCCGTCCCGGCCGGTGAGGACGAGCGCGAAGACGATGAGCGGCCAGTGCCACAGGTACAGGGAGTAGGACACGTCCCCCACCCACCGGGCCGGCGCGGTGCCCAGGAGGGCCGACGCGGTCAGGCGGCCGGACCCCTGCTCGGCGGCGATCACCGCAGCGGCGCCCAGGACCGGCAGTGCCGCCGCCCAACCGGGGAAGGGGGTGGCGTCGTCGTAGGCGACGGCGGAGGCGACGACGGCGGCCAGGCCCAGCCAGCCCAGGGGGGCGCGCACCCTCTCCGGCAGGCTGCCGTGGGCCAGGCCCACGGCGAGCAGTCCGCCCACCGCGAGCTCCCAGGCGCGGGTCGTCGGCAGGAAGTACGCGGACGCCGACTCCTGCGAGGTCAGCACCACCGAGCAGGCGAAGGACAGCACCAGCACCGACCCCAGGAGCACCGTGAGGGCGCGGGCGGTGGTCCGCCAGCGCCGCCGCGTGAGCGCCCACACCGCGAACAGCAGCGGCCACACCACGTAGAACTGCTCCTCCACCGACAGCGACCAGAAGTGCTGGACGGGGCTGGGCGGCGTGTCGGAGGCCAGGTAGTCCACCGCCTGCCGGGCCAGGTAGAGGTTCTCGACGTAGAGCGCCGAGGCCGCCAGCTGCCAGGCCGTGTCGGTGAGCCTGGTGATCGGCAGCACGAAGAACGAGAGGACGCCCGTGCCCAGGAGCACGACCGTCGCGGCGGGCAGGAGCCTCCGGACGCGGCGCACGTAGAAGCCGCGGATCGACACGCGTCCGTGCGCCGTCGCCTCGCGGTACAGCAGCGAGGTGATGAGGAAGCCGGAGATGACGAAGAAGACGTCGACGCCGACGTAGCCGCCCGGAAGCAGGGCGGGGTTCAGGTGGTAGACGAGGACCAGGAGGACGGCGACGGCACGCAGTCCCTGGACCTCGGGGCGGAACCGGCGTTCGGCCCCGGGAGGTGTGGCAGGCATTCGGTGTGCTCCGCGAGCGGGTTCGGGGACGGGCGACCGGAAGGGCCGCGGAACTGGTGATCGCATTCTGTTATGTTCCGGCGACCTGTGTGGTGTTCCAAGGCAACACGAGGGGAGGTGTTCGCCCAACCTGGGCAGAGCGGACACCTTCCCGTGACCGGATGTTCCCCACACGGCCCCCGGGCTGGTGTGTTCCCGGCACGCGCGCTCCGGATCTCGGGCACACTGTCCTGTACGGACGCCGCCCCGCCGACGGCGCCGCGACCCCCCGTCGCGGCGTTCCCGGCCGCCGGGCCGCGTCCGCCCACCAGAGGGCACCGGTCGGGCACCGTCCGCCGCGGCCTCGCCGCGAGAGGAGGCGCACCGTCACCCCCGTCACCCGAGCACGCCTGATCGCCGCCGCCGCGGCGGTGGCCCTCGTCCCCGGTCTGCTGTACCCGCTCGTCGGCCCCTGGGCCCTGCTGTGGGCCCCGGTCGTCCTGCTGTGCCTGGCGGCCTACCTGTCGCGTTCCGGCGGAGCGGAGGAGCGGTCCGGGGCGTCGGACCCGCCCGAGCCGGAGGCGGGGCCCGGGGCCGAGGGGCCCGTTGGCGCGCGGGGCACGCGGATCCGCCCCGTGGCGCTTCCGAGCGCCGTCGCCGACCACGACCTGTACTTCTCCGCGACGGTCCACTGGCGCTGGTCCGGCCACGTGGACCTGGGCCTGCGCAACCCGGTCGCCCCGGCGGTCCTCGCCGTCGTCACGCGGGCGTCGGACCTGGTCAGCGGGACCGACCCCGCCCGTGAGGGGACGGCCGAGTGCGAACTCGCCGCCCTGCTCGCGGTGGAGAAGGCCGTCCTGGGCAGCGGGATCGTGGTGTGGGCGGAGGACGTGAGCCTGCGGCTGGCGGACGAGGACGCGGAGCGGCTGCGACGCCTCTCCGCGCTGCGCAAGGACGCTGCGCTGCGAGACGCGATACGCGACGCCGAGGAGGAGTTGGAGGAGGCCGCCGCGGTGGTTCCCCCGACGCGCCCGGGCGTGTACCCGTTCGGGGAGGCCGACCCCCTGGACGCGCCGTTCGGCGAGGGGGGCGGCGTCGCCGATCCGGTCGGGACGCCGGACGAGCACGCGCTCGGCGACGGGCCGCCGCAGCCCGCCGGGCCGGGCAACGACGTCGACAGCGAGGGCTTCGAGAGCTACTGGTGGCCCGCCGAGACCGAGGGCCACGAGGCAGCCGAACGCGACGTCCAGGTCGCGATCATCCGGAGCCTGGTCGACGCGGTCGAGGACGAGGCAGCCCGGGCCGAGTTCGCGCGCGAGCAGGTGCGGGTCCTGGGGCTCGGCGGCTTCGACGACGTGGCGGTCCGCGTCCGCGAGGCGTTTCCCGGGCTCGACGGCGGCACGGGGCAGCGCACCGGCTCCTTCGACGCGCCCCACTGAGCGGGGTTCCCGCCCCGGACCCGCCGGGGGACGGGTCCCGGGCGCCGGCGCGGCAGAAAATCTCGTGAGGGCGCGGGAGCCGGCCACGGGGGCTCCGAGCTGCGGTGATCCCGCCCGGCTCCCCTCCTCCGGCGGATCCGGGTACGCCGCCGTACGAGCTTTCCTCAAAGAAACCGCATCATTACCACACGTTGGGGTAGCAAGGCAGATGAGCATGAAAAAAGTATCTTTTTCGTGATTATTTCTCCCTTCCGTACCGCACGTTCCCTGTGAGGACGGCGAGGAGGCGCAGGGCACCGCTCACGGAGCGCGGCCCGTCGTCCTCCGACCGGCGAGGGCCCGCGGGCCCCGCCGACGGTGGGAGCGCGGTCGGCGCACCGCGGGGGCCGAGGACCGGGGACAGACTCGGTAGGGAGCCCTCGGGAGAACGACCCCGGCGCCCTTCGGCGCCGCGATGAGGTGACCGCGCCCGGGAGATCTGCGGTGACGACGCCGCCACGAACCGACCGAGACAGCGCGGTTCCGCGCTGACGAGGAGGAGAACCGTGATGAGGAACCCCCTGAGGAAGGCCAGGAGCCTGACCGCCAAGTGGGCTCCGTCGGCGCGACGGCGACCCGCCGCCCGCACACCCCTGGCACGCGGACGCAATCCGCTGGCGCCGGGGCGCAACCCGCTGGCCCGTGGAGGCGGCCCCCTGGGGCGGCCCGGCCGCCCCGTGCGGACGCCCGGCCCCGGGAACCCGCTGCGGTTCCCGGCCGGCAGGACCCCTCCGCGCGGCCGCCGGCCCCGCAGGAGCCCCCTCAGCTGGCTCAGCGGCCTCGCCCGGAGCCGAAGGATTCGGTGACCCGGGACGACGCCGCACCGGACTTCCCGCGTTCGGGTGCCCGCCCGGCACACTGAGGCCGAACACAGCGGGAAGGCACGGCCCCGCACGGTACCCACCGTGCGGGGCCGTCCCGCGTCTCCGTCCCCGTCCCCGTCCCCGGGACCTCCCGACCGGGCGCCGGCCCGGCCGCACACGGGAACCCCGCCCTCCCCACGGATCCCCGCGGGAGCACACCGGCGCAGGCCCCGGCGACGACCGCGCGCACCCTCGCGGAGAGCACGGCGCCGCGGGCGGCGTCCAGGGGGTGGTCGTCGATCTCGCGGGCGGCGCGGCGCAGCACCGACTCCGCGGAGCGCAGGTCCCGGACCGCCGCGCCGGACACGCCGAAGCCCGGCCGGGAGACCGGCCGGGCTTGCCGTCCGCGAAGCTCGCGACGGGGCCCGCTCTGCTGTGCGGCCCTACTTCTTGGCCTCTTCGAGCCTGAGCGCCACCCCGAGCGCGAAAAAGGTCGGCGCCCACTCACCGACGAACAGGCCCTTGCGCTCGGCCGCGTCCTTGCCGGCGTCCTCCTTCTTCTTGGACGCCAGCCACGTCAGAATGGTCAGGCCGATGGACGCTGCGCCCGCGCAGTAGGCCATTTCGGAGGTGACGCCCAGTTCGGACAGCTTGCGGATCATGTCGTCTCCCTTGTGGTCGCGGACCTTGCTCGTGCCGCACTCGTGCCGCTGCCCGGGTCCGAGCCGGGACAAACCCAAGGGAGTGCGAGGAATGCCGTGGGGGACCTGGGCCGACCGCGCGCGGCGCCGCCTCCGGAGCCGGACGGAGCACCGCAGGGAAGGGCCCGGAACCCCCGCTCCGGCGGGCCCCGGCGGGGAGCGTGGCATCCTGGGAGCGACAGGAGCCCGCCCGAGGAGGAAACGCACCGCATGAGCATCGACGCGCGCCGGGCCCGGACGACTCCCGTCCTCGGGTCGCTCGCCGAGCCCACGAGCCTCCGCTCCCGGGTGACCCAGGTGCTGCGCGAGGCCATGGTCGCCGGGGAGCTCGCACCCGACACCATCTACTCGGCCCCGGCGCTGGCCGAACGCCTCGGCGTCTCCGCCACCCCGGTCCGGGAGGCCATGATGGAGCTGACCCGGGAGGGCCTCGTCGAGACGATCCGGCACCGCGGGTACCGGGTGGTCGAACTCGGCGACGTCGCGCTCGACGAGATCATCGAGCTGCGAGCCCTCATCGAGGTCCCGACCGTCGGCCGTGTCGCCGGGACGGCCACCGCCGAGCAGGTCGCCCGGCTGCGCCCGCTCGCGGACCGGCTCACGGAGACCGCCGAGTCGGGGGAGCTCCGAGAGTTCGTCGCCGCGGACACGGCCTTCCACCTCCAGCTGCTCGCCATCGCGGGCAACGCCCGGATCGTCGAGGAGGTGCGGCGCCTGCGCGGCATGTCGCGCCTGTCGGCGCTGCGCCGCCTCCACCAGGAGGGGCGCCTCACCGCCACGGCCCGGGAGCACCACGCCCTGCTGGACCGTGTCGAGGCCCGCGACGCCCCGGGCGCGGAGGCGCTCATGAGGCACCACCTCGGGCACGTGCGCGGGGTCTGGGCGGGCCTCCCCGAGTCCTGACACGGCCTCCGCGACGGCGGCGGTCCGGGAACCGACCAGGTCACGAGGGTTTGCCTAAGTGCAATGTGAAATTGTACGTTGCACTAGTCCCCTTCGTGAGGCCCACGTCACGTCGGCCCCCACCCCCAGGAGTTGTGCGTGTCACCGCAACAGTCCACGGTCGGAAAACCGGCCACCAACCGCCGGGTGCTCATCGGCAGCCTCAGCGGCAGCACCATCGAGTGGTTCGACTTCTTCCTCTACGCGACAGCCGCCGCGCTGATCTTCGACAAGCAGTTCTTCCCCAACGACGACCCCCTGATCTCGTTGATGCTGTCGTACCTGTCGCTGTCGCTGACCTTCTTCATCCGGCCGTTCGGCGGCATCGTCTTCTCCCACATCGGCGACCGCATCGGCCGCAAGAAGACCCTCGTCATCACCCTGTCGCTCATGGGCGGCGCCACCGTGGCGATCGGCCTGCTGCCCAACTACGACCAGGTCGGCGTCCTCGCCCCGGTCCTGCTGATCCTCTGCCGCGTGGTCCAGGGCCTGGCGATCGGCGGCGAGTGGGGCGGCGCCCTCCTCCTCGCCTACGAGTACGCGCCCGAGAACCGCCGGGGCTTCTTCGGCTCCGTGCCCCAGACCGGCATCACCATCGGCATGCTGATGTCCACGGTCGCCTTCGCGCTCGTGAGCCTCATGCCCGCGGCCGCGTTCGAGTCCTGGGGCTGGCGCATCCCGTTCGTCGCCAGCGTCGTCCTCGTCTTCGTCGGCCTGTGGATCCGCAAGGGCCTCGCCGAGACCCCGGCGTTCCGCGAGGCCAAGGAGAGCGGCGACGTCGCCAAGCTGCCGATCATCGACACGCTCCGCGACCACTGGCGTTCCGTGCTCGTGGCCGTCGGCGCCAAGGTCGTCGAGACCGCGCCGTTCTACATCTTCGCGACGTTCGTCGTCAGCTACGCCACGGGCACGCTCGACATGGAGCAGTCCGTCGTCCTCAACGCCGTGAGCGCCGGGGCCCTCGTCAGCACCTTCGGCATCCTGCTCATGGGCAGGCTCTCCGACCGGCTCGGCCGCCCCGCCGTGTTCCTCGGGGGCGCGGTGCTCATCGCCGCCTTCGCGGCCCCCTTCTTCATGCTGCTCGACCTCCGGATGGACTGGGCCGTGTACGCGGCAGTCGTGATCAGCCTCGGCCTCGTGTGGCCCCCGGTCACCGCGACCCTCGGCACCCTGACCTCGGAGATCTTCACGACGCGCGTCCGCTACACCGGTGTGACCCTCGGCTACCAGGTCGGCGCGGCCCTCGCCGGCGGCACCGCGCCGCTCCTGGCGACCTGGCTGCTCGCCCGGTTCGACGGCGCCTGGTGGCCCATCGCCGCGTACCTGGTGGTCCTGGCGGCCATCTCGATCTGCGCGGTCTCGCTCTCCGGACGGATCGTGCGCAAGGAGTCCGCGGCGATCGCCGCCAGAGAGAACGACAAGGTGACCCCATGAACCCCGCACCCGCCGGCCTGCCCCTCGTCGACGCGGAGGAGGTCCGCGCCCGGATCAGCCCCTCGCGCGCACGGGAACTGGTCGAGAGCGCTCTGCTCGACGGCTTCGACCCGGCCGGGGACCCGGCCCGCGCCCACGCCCCGGCAGGGGAGGGCCACCTGCTGCTCATGCCCTCGACGCTGGGGGAGTGGGTCGGCGTCAAGATCGCGTCCGTGTCCCCGGACAACCCCGGGCGCGGACTCCCGCGGATCCAGGCCGTCTACATGCTCATGGACGCGCGGACGCTGACACCGCGCCTGCTCGTCGACGGCGTCGCCCTCACCTCGCTGCGCACGCCGGCCACCTCCGCCGTGGCCGCCGACCGGCTCGCCGCGCCCGACGCCTCCCGGCTCGTCGTGTTCGGGACCGGTCCGCAGGCCGTCTCGCACACCGTGGCGATCGCGGGGATCCGGGACCTCGCCGACGTCCGGCTGATCGGCCGTACCCCCGGCAAGGTCGCGTCCGCCCTCGCCGAGATCGCCGCGCACGGCATCACGGCGGAGGCCGGCACCGCCGCCGACGTCGCGGACGCCGACATCGTCGTGTGCGCGACGTCCGCCGCCGAGCCCCTGTTCGACGGCTCCCTCGTCCGCGACGGCGCCTGCGTGGTCGCCATCGGTTCCCACGAACCGGACCGCCGCGAACTCGACGCGGCACTGATGGGACGTTCCCACGTCGTCGTCGAGGAGCGCGGCGCCGCGCTGCGCGAGTGCGGCGACGTCGTGCTCGCGATCGGCGAGGGGACGCTCACCGCAGAGGACCTCGTCGGCCTCGCACCCCTCGTGCGCGGGGAGGCGCACCGCAGCACCGACCGCCCCAACGTGTTCAAGGGGTCCGGCATGTCCTGGCAGGACCTCGCCGTGGCGGTGGGCGTGGCCCCCGCCCGCTGAGCCGGTGGCGCCGGGGGCGTGCACGGCGCCGCCCCCGGCCCGCGGGGACGGGCGGAGGGCGCCCGGCCGGTCAGCGGCCGGTGTGGCCTCCCGCGCCACGGGGCAGGTTTCCCGACATGCGGGAACCCGAACGCACCGCCGACGGCCGCCACGTCGTGATCGGCGGCCGGCGGTGGCGGGCGAGCGACCCCGACCTGCCGGACGGGGTGCGCGAGGACCTGGTCGGCCACCTGATGTCGGCCCGCAGGGACGTGGCGGCGGCGCTGCGCTCGCGGGATCCCGGGGCGGAGCGGCTGGCCCGGTCCCGGGTGGCCCTGGCCAAGGAGGGCCTGGGCGAACGCGGGACCCCCTGGTGGGAGCTCACCGGTGACGAGCGCCGGAGCCGTTGGGAGGAGGCGCTGCGCCGCCTCGGCGGCCGGGGGTCGGCGGGGGCGCCGCCCTGAGCCGCTCCGGGCGTGGGACGCACCGCCGGGGAGCGCCGGGACGGAGTCGCAGGAGACGCCCTGAGCAGGGGGAACGGTTTTTCCGGCGGCGGTCGCGGGTACAGGGGGCGGACACACCCGCGCTTCCCGAGCGGCGGTGAACAGGGCGTTCGGTGCGGGTGTTCGCGCCATGGACGACGGGCGGACCGCATCCCCGGGAGGGCGCGGGGACGGCCGGGTGCGCCCGGACCACGCAGAAGGGTGCCGACACGGTGAACCAGAGTCCCCAGGAGACCGGCAAGGGCAAGGAGCGGACCACGCGCTCCGGCGGCAGGAGAACAGGGAAGGGCGATGCCCCGGACGAGGGGACCGCGAAGCCGGGGACCGCGCGGGCGAGGCGGTCCGACGGTGCGGAGGAGGAACTGGAGCCCCTCCGGGAGGACGTCCACCGGGACCCAGGCAGAGAGGAGACGGACGTGCTCCTCGACGTGCCGGTTCTGAAGGTCGACGAGATCGAGCTCGAGGTCGAGAACCTCCTGGCCTCCGTCTCGCTCCAGGCCGAGGTGCTGGACCTGCTCAAACTGAAGGTGGGGGCGGACGTCGAACTCGGCCGCGTCCACCTGAACATCAAGGGCGTCGAGGCCCAGGCCCTGCTCAAGGTCCGGCTCGACAACGTCCGGGACATCATCACCCGGGTGCTGCAGACCATCGACACGAACCCGCAGATCCTCGAGCAGGTGACCCGGGGTGTGGGGACCTCGCTCGAGCAGGTCGCGGGCGGTGCGGGACAGGCCGTGGGGGCCCTGGGCCGGGGCGCCGGAGGCGCCGTGGAGGGCGTGGGCCGGGGCGCGGGGAAGGCCGTGGAGGACGTCGGCGCCGGTGCGGGGAGCGCGGTCGAGGAGGTCGGCGCGGGAGCCGGCAGCGCGGTGCAGGACGTCGGCACGGGGGCGGGGAAGGCGACGGAGGGCGTCGGCGCGGGAGCCGGAAGCGCTGCGGAGGACGTCGGCAGGGGCGTGGGCGGCGCGGCCGAGGATGCCGGGGCCGCTGCGAAGGACGTCGGCAAGGGTGCGGGCAGCGCGGCGAAGAGCGCCGGCCAGGGTGCCGGGGCCGCGGCCAAGGGCGCCGGGAGTGCCGCGAAGGGCGCCGGGACCGCGGCGAAGGGCGCGGCGAAGAGTACAGGGAAGGGCGCCGGGGGCACGGCCAAGGGCACCGGCGGCAGGGCCCGGAAGTAGGGCCCGGGGCCGCCTGGCCCGGTGGACGCGGACCCGCCCGGCGGCAGACGGGGGTGGAGACCATGGGTGACCGGAAACGAACCGAGTACGACGTGGAGATCAGCGCCTCCGCGACCGCGGACGAGCTGGTCTTCCACGAGGCCCCGGAGGTCGTGTCCCGGCCCTGGGGGGAGCCGAACCAGGAGGGGGCCGCCGGCAGCGACCGCTCGGGACTTCCCCGGCCCGTCATGACCGGGGTCGTCTACGAGGACATCCGCGCCGACTACCGGCTCGCCAGCCGCATCCGCCCACCCGGGGAACGGTCCGAGGACGACGCCGACGAGGGGTGAGCCCCGGGAGGCCGTCCCGGCGGGAGCCGGAGGCGACCGGGCCCGCCCCACGGCGTCCGGCCGGGACGGGGCGGCGGAAAGAGCGCCCGACCATCGATACCGACGTATATGCGTTTTCCGGATTTCCGAAAAGAGTCTGTGGATAAGGGGTTTCTGTCAAAGGCGGATCCCCGCCGGGCGTGGAGTGCTGTCCGACCGGCCAGGTCCGTCTTCTGGACGCCGCGCTTCCACGACCCGCCGCCGTGCTGCCCGGGAATGACGGCGGGGAGGCGGAACGGGACAAGCACCCCGGTTCGCGGGGCGACCGCCGTGTCATGGCGGACCCGCCGGAGCGGCCGGGGGCACGGACGCCCCTCCCTCGCGAGGCGCTGTCGCGGAGGGCGTGTGTCCCCGAACCCCGGGAAGCGGCCGATTTTCGGACCGACGTGAAGCGCAGTTCGATGGTTGCCGATTAAAGGTCGATCATGAGTTCGATTTCTTCTGTGCGGAGGTCGTTACGGATGGCACCGTGTTTCCGGTGGTAGTAATTCTGTTTTTGGTCTGTATTTATGCCGCTGGGATTTGTGGGCCGCTGCGGGAATTTGATAACTTCCTGGTTGTCGGAGCGGGGCCCGCATGTCCCGCCCGTATTCTTTTTCGGTCATAGTCGGAATGTGTAGGCACCCCCCGTCATGCGTCGTTCCCTGCCCCGTGCGACGACGGCCTGTGCGATTTTCGCCCTGGTCCTCTCGCTGCTGGCCGCCGCCCCGGTCGCGGCCGACGATGAGGCCCCGGCCGCCGGCGGGCCGGTCGCCTCCGGGGAGCGCGGCGCCCGGGAGGAGCTGAGCGGCGCGCGGGGGAGCACCGACCCGGCCGACGGAGCCCCCGGGCCGACCGGCTCCGACGCCGACGGCCCTCCCGAACAGGTGCGCTCCGGAGGAGGCCGGGCCGAAGCCGGGAGTTCCGCGTGGACCTACGTCGACCGGGCCTTCCCCGACCGGTCCTACGGCGGCGCCGAGACCGCCAGCGTGGGCACGGGGCGCCTCGCCTGGGACCGCGTCTACACCCGCAGGGCCCTGTTCCGGTTCCCGGTCGCGCCCGGCCCCGGCGCCGTCGTCGACTCCGCGGTGCTCCGTACCGAGGTGGTGTGGTCCTACGACTGCGACAGCACCTCCTACGCGCAGGTGCACCGGGTCGACCCCTTCCACGGAGGGACCACCTGGAACGACCAGCCCGAGGCCCGCGCCCTGCTCGACACCCGGAGCATCACGGGAGGGCAGACCGCCTGCCCCGTGGACGGGGGCGTGGAGTTCGACGTCACCGAGGCCTACCGGTGGGCCGTGGACAACGGGGAGTCCCACCTCCACCTCCGGCTCGGTGAACGCGACGAGTCCGGAACCGCGGCCTGGCTCCGCTTCGACGTCGGGAGCGCGCCGCCGGTGCTGGTGGTCGACCACGGCGCGCCGCGGTACCCGGGCAAGGCCGTCGGCCCGGCCGGGCTCACGGGCAGCCTCCCGCGCGGGGCCGCTGACGCCGGGCCGGCCGGGGACCGCGCCGCCGTCCACGACGAGAACTCCCCCGTCCCCTCACCGGACCGGTCCGCGGGAGGGCCCGGCCTTCCCGGAGGCACCGTCCCCGGGGTCGTGGGAAGCCATGCCGCACGTGTTCCCGGCCCCGGCGCCGCGGACCGGCTCCGGAGCGGGGGTGGACAGGTCCGTCCCCGGCGGGGGGAACGGGCCGTGCGCCCGGCCGCTCCGCGCAGCCGCCGACCGCAGGGCGGGGGTACGTCCACCCCGGCCCGGGGACCTCCGGTCCGCCCGGTCGGAAACCGCTCCCCGGTTCACCGGCCACGGAGAACCGGTTGACGGACGACGGCACCCGTCCCTCCCGGTGCGGAATCCGGTTGGGCGGAGGTACGCACCGGCGGCAGCCCGAGGGGTCGGGCAGGCCGCTCTCCGAGCGCCGCGGCGGGCGGGGCACGGAAGCGGTCGGAGAACCGTCGTCGCCGCACCGGCCACAAGACGCGGTGGCCGCCTGCGGTGACGGCACGGTCGCGCCGAGAGGAGAGGTGCTCGTCCCGAAGCCGGACGCATCTACGGCAGAGCCCGGCAGGGGGCTCTGCCGCCGGAAGCCGCGGTGGTCCGGAACCGCCTGTGCGCGTGGGCACCGCACAGGGGGACTCCGGGCCGCCACCGGCATGCGCGGAGATCGGGCGGGTTCCCCGCACGGGGCCCGGCAAGGTCGCTCCGGAGGGCGAGGAGTCGAGCGCGGTCGCCGTGCGCGCGGATGATCAGCCCACGCCGATGAACAGCACGATGTTCGCCGCCACGTAGATCACGGTCGCCACCCCCAGGCCGAGCAGCATCACCCAGGCGGCGGGCCTCCTCCTGCTCAGGTGCACGATCGACCAGACGGTGACGATCAGCCAGACCACCCACGGCGAGAAGATCATCAGTGGGACGGCCGTGTCGACGGCGCCGCCGCAGTCGCTTCCACAGCTCGCGGTCGCCATGACCGAGAAAAAGCCCCAGGCACTCGTCCCGAGGCACACCAGTGGCGCGAGGCAGATGAGGACGATCGTGATCGCCTTGTCCGCGGGCGACCCCTGTCGGCGCTGCGGCGCGGTGCCCGACCGGTAGCCGGGTCGGGGGGAGTTCGGGGGGACCCCGAAGGGGGGTGCTTGGGACATGGGCGTCATCCTGCCACGTGCGGGGATCGACGACCAGGGCGGCCGACTCCGGTTCTGGGCCCCGTGCACCCGCTGGTGCACCCCCGAACACGCGAAAGCCCCTGACCACTCTGCGTTTCCGCTGGTCAGGGGCCTTCGCCTCTGGGGTGAGTGACGGGACTTGAACCCGCGACTTCTTGGACCACAACCAAGTGCTCTACCGGCTGAGCTACACCCACCACGTTCGCCTGGCCTCGCGGCCCTGCGTACGTATGAAATCTTAGCGGACTCCGGGGAGTGCTTCGATCAGTTTTCCGCCCCGGCGTCCCCGGAGGCCCCGTCGCGGGGCTTGAGTCCGTTGCCCCCGGCGATCACCTGGGCCGCGACGGCGCGTGCCTCGGCCGAGCTGGGACCGGGTTCGGGAACGAACGCGGTGGCGCGGAAGTAGCGCAGCTCACGGATGCTCTCGGTGATGTCGGCGAGCGCCCGGTGCCCGCCGTTCTTGTCCGGGCTCGCGTAGTACACGCGCGGGTACCAGCGGCGCAGCAGTTCCTTGATGGAGGACACGTCCACCATCCGGTAGTGGAGGAACTCGTCGATGCGCTTCATGTCGCGGGCGAGGAAGGTGCGGTCCGTGGCGATCGAGTTGCCGCACAGCGGGGCCTTGCGGGGCTCGGTCACGTACCGGCGGATGTGTTCCAGGACCATGTCCTCGGCCTCGTGCAGGGTGACGCCCTTGTCCAGCACCTCCAGCAGGCCGGACTTGGTGTGCATGTCGCGGACGAAGTCGCCCATGGCGTCCAGTGCGGCCTGCGGCGGTCTGATCACGACGTCGACGCCCTCGTCGAGGACGTTGAGCTCACCGTCGGTGATCAGACAGGCCACCTCGATCAGCGCGTCGTTCTCGAAGTCGAGGCCCGTCATCTCGCAGTCGATCCACACCAAACTGTCATTCATACCGGTCAGCTTAGAGGTTGTGGGAAGTGCCGGGGATGACGAAGGGGCGGCCGGGCCCGTGGCCCGACCGCCCCTGGGGCCGGGTCAGTCCCAGACCAGGCCGCTGACGCCGAAGACGGCGTCCATCCAGTCGTAGACGCCCCAGAACTGGACGTAGGCCAGGCCGAGGACGACCACCAGGATCAGGAGGAAGAAGAAGCAGCCGCAGCCGCAGCCGCGTCCGCAGCCGCCCTTCTTCTTCCTCTGCGGCTGCGGAGGGGCCTGCGGGGGCTGCTGCGGGTACAGGCCGCCGCCGGGCGGCCGGCCCGGCCCCCGCTGCGGCTGCTGGTGGCCCCCGCCCATCGGCGGCTGCCCGCCGGACACGCCGGCACGGGGGTATCCGGGCGGCGGGCCCTGGGGAGGGCGGTTCATGTGCTGAGGGGGCGGCATGGGGGGACCCTGGTGGGGGTGTCCGCCCATGTTCGGGTTGCCCATCTGCTGCGGCGGGTACCCGGGCGGCGGGTAACCGCCCTGGTGGTGCGCCGGGGGGAAGCCGGGCTGGGGGCCCGACGGCGGGATCTGCGGGCCGGACCGCTGGTGCGGCGGGAAGCCGCTCGGATACGGGCCGGAGGGGGCGCCCGGCGGAACGGCGTGCCCCGACTGCGGACCGGAGAGGGGCGGGACGCCGGGATACTGCTGCGCGGGTGCCTGCTGCGCCCCGGAGGACTGGCTTCCCGGGACCTGCTGTCCCGGCGGCTGCTGTCCGGGGGCGTACCCCTGGGCCTGCTGGTCCGGAGCCGGCGAGGGCCAGGGCTGCCCGGGCTGCGGTTCGCCGGGCACGGCCGCGGCGGCGCCCGGCGCCTGGCCGGGGGGCTGCGCCTGGGGGTTGCGGGCCTGCTCCTCCGCGCGGCGCGCCGCCTCCTCCCGGAGTTCGGCCTCCTTGCGGACGCGCTCCTCCTCGCGCTGCTTGGCGGCCTCCTCCTCGGCCTGGCGGCGCTGCTCCTTGCGCTCCTCGGACAGGTCCGCCCAGCCCTCCTTGAGGCTTCCCAGGAACTTGTTGAACTTGCCGCCCTTGCCCTCGGAGTCCTCGTTGTTCCCGGCGCCCGAGAACATCGGGTCGGAGGGGTCGAACACCGCGGTTCCGGACGGCTCCGGGGCGGACGGCGTGAACACGGCGGTGCCGGGGGCGTCGGAGGAGGGGGTGAACACCGCCGTCTGCGGGGCGGGGCGGATGTCGTCGTCGGTGAGGTTGGCCGTGGGGATGTCGTCGTCGCCGAGGTCCGCGGTGGGCGTCTCGTCCTGGTCCCGACCGGAGATGTCGCCGGGGCCCACGCGCATGGTCGCGCCGACGCCGCTCAGGTCGGCGGTCGGCTCCTCGTCCGCGCCGGGGCCGCGCACGTCGGCGGTGGGGGTCTCGTCATCGGAGGCGCCGTGGACCCAGGAGGGGTCGATGCGCACGGTGCCGGGGTCCTCGCCGACCGGGGCCGGGGCCGGGGCCGCGGGGGCGGAGGCGCTCCGGGCCCAGGACGGGTCGATACGCACGGTGCCGGGGTCCTCGCCGATCGGCGCGGGGGTGGGGGACGCCGGGGTCGGGTCGGACGGGCTGGAGGCGTCCTGGGCCCAGGAGGGGTTGATGCGCATGGTGCTGGGCTCGTCGTCCACCGGGGCGGGGGGCCCGGAGGCGCCCTGGACCCACGACGGGTCGATCCGCATGGTGCTGGGCTCGTCCTCGACCGGAGCGGGCGCCGCCGCTGCGGAGCCCAGCCGGACGGTCCCGGCCTCCTCCTCGTCCGGGGCGGCGGAACCCCCCCGGTCGGGAGCGCCCAGGAACGCGGTGGCGGCCCCCTCGTCGTCCTGGCCGTCGGCACCGCCCTGGAGTTCGCTCAGGGAACGGGTATGCCGCGTCCACTCGTCGCCGTTCCACCATCTGAGCGTCTGCGCGTCGCCTCGCGGGTCCGCGTACCAACCCGGCTCGATAGATCCACCCATGGGCGACAGACTAAGGGGTGGCGGAGCGGCGCTCGACCAGTGGCACCCGGTCCCACGTGCCCGGTGGTGTGCGGATCACGAGCTCGTCGCCCTTCGTGCTCGGGGCGTCGCCGAGAGTTGCCCTGCGGTGTCTGTTCCCGGTGCAGGGCGGTCGGGGCGGGCCCCCGCCGACAGCAGGCAGGCGGTGTCCAGCTTTCCCGGCCCCTTGGCGGAGGAGCCCGGGACCTGGTCGTGGCCGAAGTGGCCGCCCCGGGCCCACGCGCGGGCCGCGACCTCGGCCTTGGGGCCCTCGGACCCGGGACGGCCGGCGGGCCACGCACGGCGCACCCCCCAGGAGTCCAGCCACAGCAGCAGCGGGGCCAGGCCGACCATCGGCCCGTCCGTGAACGGGGTCTCCCGGAAGGCCACCACCGACACCACCAGGCACACCCGGCCCTCGTGTCCGTGGTCGAGGTGCTGCTCGTACAGGTCGGTGCCGCCCAGCTGCACACCGACGCGCCTGGTCGCCGCCAGCGTCTGGACGGTCTCGCCGGTCAGCGGGTTCCAGACGAGGTGCGTCGCGCGGCCCTCGTCCACCAGCCGTCGCGCCTCCTCGTGCGCGGACCACGAACCGGGGTCGGATCCGGTCACCGTCCACACGGCGCGCGGGGCCCCGGTGCCGGGGGGTGTTCGGGTGGCCCCGCCGTCGAGTCTCGCGGCACCGGGCATCCACGCCTTCGCCATGGCACTCCCAATCGGGTCGTCGTGTGGCCGGGCCCGACGCCGGACGGGCCGGACGGCCCGGGCACGCCGGCCGCGGGGCACGCGCCCCGGGGGAGGGGCCGGGCGCCGGGGGCGTTCCCCGGCCCCTCCCTGAGTACGCCAACCCGGGGGAGAAGTCCATATCCCCTTCGCCCTAGGACAGGGTCTTGTCACCCCCAGTCACGCCGGGGGCCGTGCGCGGTGCGGCCCGGACGCGGTCCGCACCGGGGCCCGGCCGCCCCGGCCCCGCCGGGGCGGGGCCGCTACTCGGCCCCGGGGTCGTCCTCGGTGAGCCGCAGGGAGAACGCCTGGAGGAAGATGTCGCCGATCTCGGTGGGGTCCTCCGTCATGTACGCGGCGCCGCCCGTGGCGGCGGCGATCTCCTGGAGCGGCTCCAGGTTCTGCACGTCCGGCCCGAACGCGATCGTGATGATCGGGATGGGGCGCGAGGGGCTCGCCATGCCGTCGATCTGCGTCATCAGCTCGTCGAGCTCCATGCCGCCGGGGTTGTCGTTGTCCCCGTCGGTGAGCATGAGGATGACGTTGGTCCGGTCGGGCCGGTAGGTACGGGACATCTCCTGGTAGGCGGCCAGGTAGGTCTCGTACAGCGCGGTGTCGCCCTGCGGGCGGGGTCGGAGCCCGGCCAGCGCGCCGGCGATGGCGTCGCGGTGCTCGGTCCCGCCGTCCCCCGTGGCCTGGAGTTCGCGGACGGGCGCCAGCTCCTGGTAGTGCAGGTTGTTGTTGACGTCGGTGGAGAACTCCCACAGGCCCAGTTCCGAGGTGGGCGTGAACATCTGGAGGCCCTCCGTCGCTGCCGCGCCCGTCACCTGCATACGGGTCATCCCCGTCCCGGGCACCTCGGCGAGCATCGACCCGGAGACGTCCACGATCGCGAGCACCCGGGAGTCCATCTTGAGCTGGTTCCACGACCGGGTCAGATCGGTGACGGCCCCGTCGGAGGGGACGGGCAGCTCCTCCGGGGCGTCCTCGGTGAAGCCGACGTCCTCGGTGAGCACGGCGGGGTCCATCTGGTCGTCGGGGCCGCGGAACCCCTGCGCGAGCAGGTGGGGGAGGGCCTCGTCCGAGCGCACCGCTTCCCGGAACACCTCGGCGGCACGGGTGATGTCGCTGTCCTCGCTGCGCACCACGTACGGGTAGTCGAGGTAGTAGGTGCCGCCCTCCAGGTAGTTGGCGCGGGCGGAGGCCTCCTCGTGCGCCGCGTTGTAGCGCCACACGGCCTGCTCGGACATCACCATCGCGGGCGGCGAGTCGGCCTGGCCGCCGCTGAGGGCCAGGAACGCGGCGTCCTCGTCGGAGGAGGCCCCCTGGTGGAGTGCCTGGAGGGCGGCCGTCATGTGGGCGTTGAAGGTGTCGGCGTCGGGGCTCGACCGCTCCAGCGCGGACTGCAGCAGGGAGAGGGTGCTCAGGCCGGTGGAGCTGCGGGCGGGGTCGACGACGCGCACGCTGCGCTCGGACGCCTCCCCGGGGGCGGAGGTGGGGATGACGTCGGCCCAGGCGAGGGCGGCCTCCCCGTCGGCGAACTCGGCGAGTTCGGCCAGGACCAGCGGGGACCGGGCCACGGAGGTGCCGGTCTCGGTGATGACGGCGTCCCCGGCCTGGCTCTGGACCAGACGGGGCCACATGGAGGAGTCGGGGATCCACACGTCGGACTCGGTGTCGCCCATGGTGGCTCCCGAACCGGTGATCTGGTAGGCGACGTTGGCGGAGTCGACCTGGCGCACCTCGGCCCGGACGCAGCGCCCGTCCACCCGGTTCTCCCCGGCGTTGAAGTCCGAGGCGACCTGGTCGACTGCGGGGGCGAGTTCGGGACTGACGGCCACGTCGAGCGCGATGTCGGAGCCGCCGCATCCGTCGGACTCGCCGAACATGTACACGCCCGCGGCGGTGAGGCCGAGCACGATCACCAGGGCGGCGGCCAGGGCCACGAAGGCCCCGCCCCGGCCGCGCCGGCGTCTGGCCCGGTTGGAGGGCTCTTCTGCGTATCTTCCGCGGTGACGTCCCACAGCTTTCCTCACGGGGTGGTGTACGGACGGGGGCGCCGTACAGGGGGAGACATGTCGGCTCGGGGGCGACCGGCCCGGGACGGGCCGCGCGTACCGGTCCGCCTCGGGAGCGAACCGGCCACCGGTGTGTTACTGGTGGGAACGGTACTCAACCGCCCGGACCGGGTGGAGGCCGGGCGGGCCGGTGGCGGCAGGTCGACGCGGGGGTGTACCGGGGGTGAACCTGAGCTCAGCGCCGGTCGCCCCGGGATATCGGGCGGCCGTTCCGGGAACCGGGTTTTCGGGAGCGCTCGGGCCGAAACCCGATTCCGATATCCAATCGAGACCATCGGGCGCTGTCGTCGCCGACGCGGTCCGGGGAGCGCCCCGGACCGGCGCCGACACGGGCACGGCCTCAGTTGTCGCAGTCGGGAACGCACAGCCGGCGTGAGATCGAGCTGAGGAAGATGTCGCCGATCTCGTCCGGGTCGTCGGTCACGAACGCCGAGCCGCTCGTCGCGTCGGCGACCTGCCTCAGCTCCGCCTCCTCCGCCTGGGAACCGAAGGCGATGATGAACATGCTGACCGGCCGCTCGGGGTCGAACCGGTCCTGCAGCGCCGCCACGAGCTCCGCGTGCGAGATGTCGCTGGATCCCTCGTCCTGCCCGGCGGTGAGCAGGATGACGCTGTTGATCTTGTCCTCGTGGTAGGCGTCCTGGACCTCGTCGTAGGCGGCCAGGATGTTGTCGTACAGGCGCGAGCCGCCGCCGCGCACCTCGACGCCCTCCGCCACGGAGGTGAGCTCCTGGCGGCGGGTCGAGTCCCCGTCGCCGTCCGAGGCGCCCAGCCGGTGCATGTCGGCGGACTCCTCGCGGCCCTCCTCCCCGTACGCGTCCGACATCAGCCACAGGCCCATGTCGGTCTCGTCGGGGAACATCGCCAGGCCCAGCAGGGCCGCCTGGAGGGCGGCCTCCATCCGGGTCGGTCCGCCGGCGCCGTCGAGGTCGTCCGCCATGTTGGCCGAGACGTCGGCCAGGACCAGCGTGCGGCTGGGCATCGACAGACGGTTCCAGTCGGTGACCGAGGCCAGCAGGGCGTCCCCGGTCAGGTCCTCGTGGGTGGCGGGTTCCTCGGGGATCAGCCCGGGCCGGCCGGCGAGGGCGGACGAGGCCCTTCCGTCGGGGTCGCGGAACCCCAGGTCGCGCAGGCGCGAGCGGTAGGCGTCGTCGCGCAGCACCTCGTACAGGTCCGCCGCCGCGGACCGCAGCGCCTCCTCGTCGGTGGTGGTGACGTAGGGGTAGTCGAGGCTGACCGTCCCCTCGGCCGGGTAGTGGGCGGCCAGCTGGGGCGCCGACTCCGCGCGGTCCTGGTTGTAGGACACCACCGCCTGCTCGGGGACGACGATCACCGGGTCCGGGCGCTCCGCGGAGGCCTCCGACCCCGTGTAGAAGGTGGCGAGGTCGATCTCGCCGAACGCGCTGTCCGTCTGCACGTCGCGCACGAAGTCGGTCATGGCGGTGTCCGCCCCGTCCCCGGAGCCCAGGTGGCGGCGGACGGCGTGCATGACCGTCATCCCGTCGGCCCCGCGGTTGGGGTCGACCATGACCAGCGGGCGGTCGGGCTCGCGGCCGTCGGGCAGGACCGCGGTCCAGTTGGTGTCGTCGGGGTCGGGCATGCCCTCGGTCCGCTCGGGGGCGGCGAGGACCACCGGGGAGGACGCCAGGGACGGCGGATCGGTCCCGATGCCGGGGGTCCCGCCCCCCGACACGCGGGCCAGCTCGACCCAGGCCGACGACTCGGGCACCCACACGTGCGGGGCGATGGTGGAGTCGGCCGCCCGCCCGCCGGTCAGCGCGGTCATGGTGCGGTGCGGAGCGATCTCGTCCACCTGCGCGTACACGCACGCGCCGCCGTATCCGGGACGGTCGGCGTTGAACTCGGTGGCGGCCTCCCGCAGCACGGGGGCGATGCTCTGGGTCGCCGACACGCGCAGGTAGCGGGTTTCGCCGCAACCGAGCGAGTTCAGGGCGACCGGAACCGCGATCGCGGCGACGGCGACGATCGCTACGACGGCGGCGGTGATCCCCAGCGGCGACCTGAACGCACCGCGGGCGGTCCGGCGGGTCGGGGAGGGATGGCGGTGGCGTCCACTGGACACGGGCACTCCGGGGGTGTGGCGGTGTCCGGCTTCCGACCGGCGGCCGCCCGGAAGCCGGGTGGGTGCGAGGGGAGGCCGCGGGGGTGGCGTCCCGCACCCGCGGTAGGGGAGAGGGGCGAACCATCGCGCGTCGGCCGGCGTCCCACAGGGTGGAGACGAACGACCGCGCCCTGGGGTGCGAACGATTCTTCACCTGGACCCTACTCGTTGGTAACGGTGAAGCGGAAGGGGCGGACCGGAGGCGCGGGAGCCCCGGAGACGCCGGATCGGGGTGATCGCTTTGTTACGGTGCTCTCGGAGGAGTGCTCCGCACCGCCCGCTAAGCTTGGGCCCCGCCCCTGGCGTCCACCCCGACTCACACTCCCCGGTGGACGACTCGTGACCAACCGACCCCCGAGGGTTTTTGGTATGTCCCCATCGCACCGTGACCACCGGAGCCGAGGCACCATCGGCACCGCCATGCTCGCCGGCGCCTGCTGCGTCGGCGCGATCGCCTACGGAGTGGTCGTCGGTCCGTCGATGATGCCGCCGCAGGACGTGCAGGCCACCACCGCGATGACCCCCGACGCCGGTCCGGCCGTCCCCGAGCCCGAGCCCGAGGAGGTGGCGGAGCCCGGGCCGGTCGGCTACCTCCAGATCCAGCTGAGCGACCGCGACCGCGCCTGGGTGCAGACGCTGCGCTGCACCGGCGTCGTCGAGGAGGACCCGGCCACCTGCGCCGACCTGGCCCTGGCCGCCGTCGAGTTCCAGGGCAGGACCGAGGGCGCGGAGGGTTCCGAGGAGGAGCCGGAGGAGGCCCTGGCCGGGGTCGAGGCCGAGCCCACCACCGCCGCGGACCCGGGCGGGGAGCAGTTGTTCACCGAGGTCGGCGAGGGCACCGTCTGCACCGACAAGGTGTACGGCCAGGAGGAGGCCACCGTCGTGGGCACCTGGGAGGGCCAGGAGGTCGAGACGACGCTCACCCGCAAGGGCTCCTGCGAGGAGGCGCGCTGGCAGCGGCTGCGCGCCCTCACCGACCAGATCGGCTGACCCCTCCCGCACCGCCCGGACCCCGGTCGGGGCGGTACCCCTTGCGCGCCGGCGGCCGGTCCGGCCCGTGGCGCCCGGCGCCTCCGCGCGCCCGGGGCCGCAGACCCCTCCGGGGCGGGCGGCCCGCCGCCCGGGTCGGACCCGCGTCCCGGAGCAGGGGATAATCCCGTCCCATGGACGTCATCAAGGTCAGTGACCCCGGGGACCCGCGCCTGGCCGACTACACCCGCCTGCGGGACGTGAACCTGCGCCGCCACCTGGAGGCCGAGCACGGCCTCTTCATGGCCGAGGGCGACAAGGTGATCCGCAGGGCCGCCGCGGCCGGGTTCCGGCCCCGCAGCTTCCTGCTCACCGAGCGCCGGGCCGAGGCCCTCGACGACGTGGTCGCCGGCTCCGGCGCCCCCCTGTACGTCGTCACCGAGGAGACCGCGGAGCGCCTCGTGGGGTTCGACCTGCACCGGGGCGCGCTGGCGGCCTTCCACCGCAGGGCGCTGCCCCCGCTCGACGAGGTCCTGCGGGACGCCCGCAGCATCGTCGTGCTCGAGGACCTGGTGGACCACACCAACGTCGGCGCGATCTTCCGCAGCGCCGCTGGCCTGGGGGTGGACGCCGTCGTCCTCGCGCCCCGCTGCGCCGACCCCCTGTACCGGCGGTCGGTCAAGGTGTCCATGGGCGCGGTCTTCACCCTCCCCCACACCCGCATGGACGACTGGCACGGCGGCCTGGACACCCTGCGCGGGGCCGGGTTCCACCTCATGGCCCTCACCCCGGGGGAGGGGTCCCTGCCGATCCGGGACGCCATGGCCGCCCTCGCCCCCGGCGACAGGGTCGGCCTGCTGCTGGGGACCGAGGGCGACGGGCTGTCCGCGCGCTGGCTGGAGCGCGCCACCGCACGGGTGCACATCCCGATGGCCGACCGCGACGTCGACTCCCTCAACGTCACCGCGGCCGCGGCCATCGCCTGCTACGAACTGGCGCGCGGCGCACGCCCGTGAGCCCGGAGGGCCCGGCGTCCCCTCCGCCAGTTCGGCCCGCGCGCCGCACCCCCGTGACGGCGGGGGAGAGGGGTCGGTGAACGTGTGATTCGTCCCACCATCGGACTTCGGTCGACCCGGGACACTAGGGTGGCCGGTGACACGGACCGAGGGAGAGGATGCGGCGACATGGGCGGCCGAGCACTGGTGCAGTGGGAACAGAACAGGGAGGGCGCCCCGGCCTCCCTGACGGTGGACGTCTACGCCGGAGGACGCGTCCCCGAGGCCGGGCTCGACGAGGTCGCCTTCTACCAGGTGCCCTACACCCCCTCTTCCCAGGGCGTCGACGAGCGGCTCGACGTGATCTCGCGGATGCCCTCGCTGGAGGTGGTCCAGCTCCTCTCGGCGGGCTACGAGCACGTCCTGCCCCTGGTCCCCGACCACGTGACCCTGTGCAACGGGCGCGGCCTGCACGACGCCAGCACCGCCGAGCACACCCTCGCCCTGATCCTGGCCGCCCAGCGCGACCTGCCCAGGTGGGCGGTCGCGCAGAGGGACCACCGGTGGGAGTCCGTCCCGCTGCGCTCCCTCGCCGACTCGCGCGTGATGATCGTCGGCTACGGCAGCATCG
The DNA here is from genome assembly GCF_053616335.1 of Nocardiopsis sp. NPDC055824. Taxonomy (NCBI): domain Bacteria; kingdom Bacillati; phylum Actinomycetota; class Actinomycetes; order Streptosporangiales; family Nocardiopsidaceae; genus Nocardiopsis; species Nocardiopsis sp. NPDC055824. The sequence goes on along the minus strand of NZ_JBSHDN010000022.1, from coordinate 3,733 downwards.
GCAGGGCCGTCGAGCAGAGGCTCCTCCCCTTCGAGACCGAGGTCGTGCGCGTGGCCGGCCGGGCGCGCCCCGACGAGGGCGTGCACGGGGCCGGAGAGCTGCACGCCCTGCTGCCGGACGTCGACGTCGTCGTGCTGGTCACCCCGCTCACCGAGGCCACCCGCGGCCTGTTCGGCGCGGCCGAGTTCGCCCTGCTGCGCGACGACGCGCTCGTGGTCAACGTGGGGCGGGGCCCCGTCCTGGACACCCGTGCCCTGCTGGCGGAGAACGGCCGGGTGCGCGCCGCCCTCGACGTCACCGACCCCGAGCCCCTGCCGGTGGAACACCCCCTGTGGGACGCGCCGGGGGTGTTCGTCACCCCGCACGTCGCGGGCGGCTCCGCCGCGTTCTACCCCCGCGCCCGGACCTTCATGGACGCCCAGCTCTCCCGCTGGGCCGCGGGGGAGCCCCTGGCCAACGTCGTCCGGGCCGGGGACGGAGGCCGCTAGCGGTACGGCCGGGGCCGTACCGGTGCGGCACGGGCGGCCCCGGACCCGGCGGCCCCTCCCCTGGGAGGGGAGGCCGACACGGCGTCCGTGCCGGAGGCGGCCGAATGTCGGCGGTCGCGGCCAGAATGGGAGCATGCGGATCGCAGTGGTCGCCGACGGCGAGGGCGGCGGCTGGCTCCAGGAACTGGACGCCGTCCCCGGCCCCGTCCGGCGTGTGGCCGACCTCGCCGCCGCCGTCCGCGCCGCCGAGCACGCGGGGCCCGAGCCGCCCCGGTGGGTGTGGTCGGCCGGGGAGGACGTCTACCCCGACCTGGTCAGGGCGGGCGTCCGGGTCTCCCGCTGCCACGACGCGGCCCTGACCGAGGCACTCCTCCTCGGCCACCAGGTGCGCCACCGTGAGGCGCACTCCCTCGGCGCGGCGTGGGCCAGGCTGCACGGGCTGCCCGTCCCCGCCGATCCGGTCCGGCCGCTCGGCGAGGGCGCCGCGGCCCAGCCCGCGCTCTTCGAGGCCGACCGCTCCACCCTGCCCCCCGGCACCGACCGCCTCGCCGCCCTGGTCGAGGTGCACGGCGACCAGCTGCGCCGTATCGCCGACCTCCCCGACCCCGGGCGGATGCGCCTGCTCACGGCCGTGGAGTCCGCGGGAGGGCTCGCCGCCACGGAGATGAGCCACGACGGCCTGCCCTGGCGGCCCGACGTCCACGACCGGATCCTCACCGACATCCTCGGGTCCCGCCCTCCGGCCGGGCGGCGCCCGCCCGTGCTGGCCGACCTCGCCGCCCGCATCGGCGACGCCGTCGGCCGCGAGGTCAACCCCGACTCGCCGGCCCAGGTCCTCAAGGCCATGGCGTGGATCGGCCACCCCGTGGAGTCCACCCGGTCCTGGGTGCTGGAGCAGGTCGACCACCCCGTCGTGCCCCTGCTGCTGCGCTACAAGGAGCTCTCCCGGCTGCACTCGGCCAACGGCTGGGCCTGGCTGGAGACCTGGGTCGGCGAACGCCCCGGCCCACGGGGCGAACGGCTCGGCCGCTTCCGCCCCGACTACGTGGTCGGCGGCGTCGTGTCCGGCCGCTGGGCCACCCGGGGCGGCGGCGCCCTGCAGATCCCCAAGTCGGTGCGGGGGGCCGTCCGGTCCGACCCCGGCTGGGTGCTCGTCCGCGCCGACGCCGGGCAGCTCGAACCGCGCGTGCTCGCCGCCGTCTCCGGGGACGACGCGCTCGCCGCGGCCGCCGCGGAGGAGGACCTCTACGCCCGCCTCGCCGTGCACGTGGGCGGAGACCGCGAACGGGCCAAGATCGGCATGCTCTCCGCCATGTACGGCCAGACCTCCGGCGACGCCGCGCCCCTGCTGGCCACCATGCGCCGCCTCTACCCGCGCGCCCTCGACCACGTCGACTCCGCCGCGCGCACGGGGGAGGGCGGCGGAGTGGTCCGCTCCTGGCTGGGCCGGACCTCGCCCGCCCCGGACGACTGGGCCGCCGCCGTCTCGGGCCCCGGCGGCGACCGCCGCAGACGGGCCCACGGCCGCTTCACCCGCAACTTCGTCGTCCAGGCCACCGCGGCGGAATGGGCGCTGGTGCTGCTCGCCGCGCTGCGCCGGCGCCTGCCGGACATGCCGGAGGGCGGCGGCATCGTCTTCTTCGTCCACGACGAGGTCGTCCTGCACGTGCCCGCCGAACTGGCGGACGAGGCGGTGCGCGCGGTCGCCGACGCGGAGGCGCAGACCCGGACGACGCTCTTCGGGGAGACCCCCGTACGCTTTCCCCTCGCGACGGTCGTCACGGACAACTACGCGCACCTCTAGAATGCCCGCGAGGCCGGGACCTGGGCGTCCACCACCGGACGGCGTGGGCTTCTTGCAAACTCGTCCTGGTGCGCCCATTCTTGGACGCGGTAACCATCGGCAAGGAAAGACAGCCCGTGCGCCTCAGGGGTCCCCCACACCCCGGGTGGCTCACAGAAAGGTGAGATCTCCCCGTGCGGAGCCGTTTCAGAACGTGTACGGGTACCACGGTCGCGTTCGCGGTCGCCTTCACCGCCCTCGGAGCCAGCCCTGCCTGGGCGGACCCGGTGGTCGAGGACCGTCCCCCCGTCAGCGAGCAACTCTCCCTCAACGCCCCCAGCGGCACCGACCCCCGACAGGACCGCGGGGCCGACCCCCGGCCCCCCGACGTCGCCGACGTCGCCGATCTCGAACGCGACGCCTACGTGGCCCCCTTCCGCGAGGCGCGCAGCGTCGAGTACTTCGCCGTCTCCCCGCGCGAGCTGCCACGCGAGGCCGTCGCCGCCGTCCGCGCCGTCGAGGGCGTGGAGGCCGCCCTGGCGGTCGACGCGGCCCGCGTCGAGATCGACGGCGAGCCCACCTCGGTCCTCGGCGTCTCCCCCTCCAGCTTCCGCAACCACGCGCCCGAGCCCTCCGCCGAGTCCGACGAGGTCTGGCAGGGCGTGGCCGAGGGCCGCATAGCTCTCTCCAGGGACGTCGGCACCGAACGCGGACTGGAGGTCGGCAGCGAGGTCACCGTCGCGGGCGGGCGGGGCGAGATCCCCGTGGAGGTGTGGACGCACGCCACCTCCGGCATCGCGGGCATCGACGCGCTCGTGTCGCGGGAGCGCGCCGCCGAACTCGGCATGCCCGAGGGCAACGCCCTGGTGGTCTCGGCGCCCGAAGCCGACCTGTGGGACCTGCACGAAGCCCTGGGGGAGGCCCTCGGGGAGGACGCCTCGCTCCAGCTCGTGGCGGACGCCCCCGAACCCCTCGTCGACGGCGACGCCGTGCCCTCGACGGTGATCGAGCAGGTCATCGCGAACGCCGAGACCCAGCTCGGCGTCCCCTACGTCTGGGGCGGCACCACCCCCGACGTAGGGTTCGACTGCTCGGGGCTGCTCCAGTGGGCGTTCCGCGAGGCGGGGGTGAGCATCCCCCGGGTGACCCACGACCAGTGGAACGCCGGCGAGCGCGTGGAGTACGAGGACCTCCAGCGCGGCGACCTGCTGTTCTGGCGGTCCGACCCCACGGCGCCGGACTACATCTCGCACGTCGCCATCTACCTCGGCGAGGGCATGATGCTGGAGGCCCCGCGGACCGGCCTCGACGTGCGCGTCACGCCGGTGCGGACCCAGAACTACGCCGGCGCGGTGCGCGTCAACGCGTGATTCCCGGGATTTCCCCGTCCGGTATCGGCCCGGGCGGGGAAATCCCTCGGGTGCGAGGGAAATGCGGCACACCGGGAAAAGCAGGAGTGGGC
>NZ_JBSHDN010000021.1:0-55770 GCF_053616335.1 Nocardiopsis sp. NPDC055824 | reverse complement strand
GCCCCGACGGGACCGCCCCTGCTCACTGCTCCCGGACCGGCTCCGGCCCCTACCCCTCGATCTGGGACACGTCGCGCGCCGCGCCGGTCGAGGCCGAGGTGGCCATCGCCGCGTAGGCGCGCAGCGCGGCCGTCACCGGCCGCTGACGGTCACGCGGCCGGAACCGGCCCAGCTCCTTGAGCAGGCGCTCGCGCCGGGTGGCGAGCTCCTCGTCGGAGACCTCCAGGGTGATGCCCCGGTTGGGGATGTCGATCGTCACGGTGTCGCCGTCCTCGACCAGGGCGATGTCCCCGCCCGCGGCCGCCTCGGGGGAGGCGTGGCCGATGGACAGGCCCGACGTGCCGCCGGAGAAGCGGCCGTCCGTGATCAGGGCGCAGGCCTTGCCCAGGCCGCGTCCCTTGAGGAAGCTCGTCGGGTACAGCATCTCCTGCATGCCGGGGCCGCCCTTGGGGCCCTCGTAGCGGATGACCACCACGTCACCGGGCACGATCCGCTTGTTGAGGATGCCGTCGACGGCGTCCTCCTGGGACTCGAACACCTTGGCGGGGCCGGAGAAGGTCCACAGCTCCTCCTCCACACCCGCCGTCTTGACGATGGCGCCGTCCGGGGCGAGGTTGCCGAACAGCACGGCCAGGCCGCCGTCCTTGGTGTAGGCGTGCTCGACGGAGCGGATGCAGCCGTTCTCCCGGTCGGTGTCCAGGGTGTCCCACCGGGTGTCCTGGGAGTACGCCTTGGTGGTGCGCCGGCCCCCGGGGGCGGCGTGGAACAGCTCCACCGCCTCCGGCAGGACGGTGTCGGAGGTGATGTCCCACTCGGCGATGAACTCGCCGACGGTCTTGCCGTGCACCGTGGGCAGGGAGGTGTCGAGCAGCCCGCCGCGGGCGAGTTCGCCCAGGATGGAGGGGATGCCGCCCGCCCGGTGGACGTCCTCGATGTGGTACTTCTCGGTGTTGGGCGCGACCTTGCACAGGCACGGGACCCGCCGTGAGACGGCGTCGATCTCGTCCAGGCCGAATCCGACGCGGGCCTCGGTGGCCGCGGCCAGCAGGTGCAGGATCGTGTTGGTGGAGCCGCCCATGGCCACGTCCAGGGCCATCGCGTTGCCGAAGGCCGCGGGGGTGGCGATGGACAGGGGCAGGACGGACTCGTCGTCGTCCTCGTAGTAGCGCTTGGCGGCCTCCACGACCAGGCGTCCGGCGTCCTCGTACAGGGCGCGGCGCGCGGTGTGGGTGGCGAGCACGGTGCCGTTGCCGGGCAGGGCCAGGCCCATCGCCTCGGTGAGGCAGTTCATCGAGTTGGCGGTGAACATGCCGGAGCAGGAGCCGCAGGTGGGGCAGGCGGCCTCCTCCAGCTCGTCCAGCTCCGCCTGGGAGACGCTCTCGTCGGCGGCGGCGATCATGGGGTTGATCAGGTCGAGCTTGCGGACGGTCGTGGCGGTGCCGTTGACGACCGTGACCTTGCCGGCCTCCATGGGACCGCCGGAGACGAACACCGTCGGGATGTTGAGGCGCAGCGCGGCCAGCAGCATGCCGGGGGTGATCTTGTCGCAGTTGGACACGCACACCAGGGCGTCGGCGCAGTGGGCGTTGACCATGTACTCGAGGGAGTCGGCGATCAGCTCGCGGCTGGGCAGCGAGTACAGCATGCCGCCGTGGCCCATGGCGATGCCGTCGTCCACGGCGATGGAGTTGAACTCGCGGGGCACGCCGCCCGCCTCGCGGATCGCCTTGGCGACCACGTCCGCGACCTCGCGCAGGTGGACGTGGCCGGGCACGAACTCGGTGAAGCTGTTGGCCACGGCCACGATGGGCTTGCCGAAGTCCTCGCGCTCCACGCCGGTCGCGCGCATGAGTGCACGCGCGCCTGCCATGTTCCTGCCGTGAGTGACCGTGCGTGAGCGTAGGACTGGCATGGGGTGGGCTCCCATCGTTACGGGTGTTTCCCCTCGATGGTAGTCCCTCGTGAGAGCGGCTTCGGTCTCGGAGTGGAAGACTCGTATTCCGGATCGTGAGACGAGCCTGGTCCCGCGAGCGGGAGGGAGGCCGGAGCGGTCGGGTCCGGAGCAGGGGGAGCGGCTCCGCGGGCGCGGGTCCGGGCACACGGGAGGCCCGGGCGCCACGGCGTCGTGGTCGGTCCCGGGCCCGTACGGCGTCAGGGGTGCCGGGGCGCCGAGGGGAGGCGCCCCCCGCTCAGTACCGGGGGGGCAGGGCCTTCTCCGCGGCCCTGTAGATCTCCTCGATCTCGGTCTCCGTCAGTCGGTCCCGGCCGCTGCGCAGCCACTTGCGGACCTTCGTTCCGGTGATGATGTCCACGCCCCGCAGCCGGTGGCTGTCCCAGGGCATGCCGGGGCCGTAGATGGCCAGCGAGGCGCGCACCTTGATCTCGCGCCCGAGCTCGGTGCTGATCAGCTCCTCCGCCCGTTTGGCCTCCTCCAGCGCCTCGTCGATGCGCTCGTTCTTGCTGAACCTGCCGTGGTAGAGCTTCTCCAGCTTGTTGCGCAGCGGGAGGCGCTTGTCCCACGACTCGGAGTCGATCGCGAAGGCTCCGCGCCGGCCCACGATGAAGTGGTCGATCTGGCCGTTGCCGCCCGGTACGGCGCGGGCGTGGAGCACCCGGTAGCCGAGCTGCTTCATGACCTTGAGCTGGACCTCGGTGCGCCGCTGCGCGGCCGAGGGCTTGCGCCAATGGGGAATCTCCGACTCGCGCCGGGAGTAGTACACCATCGTGCCGACCAGGGTCAGGAGCCCGAGCGTGGCGCCGAGGCGCCAGTCGGAGGTGAGGAGCCCGAAGACCACGGTGACCGCGGTCGCGGAGCCCCCGCGGACGATCCACTTGCGCGCGGACTGGTTCTCCTTGAGGGCGCCGTACACGGCTCTGGTGCCGGAGGCTTCCTTGTTCTTGCGCTGATTGGGGAAGAAGAGGGCTTCGGGCCCCTCCTTCGCCGCTTCCCGGGGGGCTTGGCCCTGGTCTTTCGCTCTGGTTGCCGATTCCACGTCGGACAGGTTAGTTGGATCCATATCCGAGTCCTAGTGCATTACTTCTCACACTTTTGTTCCCTTACGGTTCGGTGTCGACAGGTGTCGAATGCACCGGACCAGGGAATGGTCAGGGGTTCGTCGATCTCTCTGGAGAACTGTCGTCCTCCTTCGTGGTGCCCGGTGTAGTGCCCACTAATCTGGGTCGGCATGACCCAGATCCACGACCTTCCGGCGCACCGGCTCGCGGCGATGGTCCGCAGTCGCGAACTGTCCCCTCCTGAGATAACTGAGCACTATCTGCACCGGATCGAACGGTACGAACCGCACTATGGCGCGTACATTACGGTCGCGTCAGAAATGGCGCTAGAACAAGCCCGGTACGCGGAGAAGCGTCAGATGGGCGACACGCCGGACACCCTCCCGCCGCTCCTCGGCGTCCCCCTCCCCGTCAAGGACCTCGACCCCGTCGCCGGGGTCCGCTTCACGCAGGGTTCCGCCGTCCACCGCGACACCGTGGCGCCCGCCGACTCGGACCTCGTCGCGAGGCTCCGCGCGGCCGGCACCGTCATGGTGGGGAAGACCAACACCCCCGAGTTCGGCTCCAGCTGCTACACGGAGAACGACGTCGCGCCGCCCGCCCGCAACCCGTGGAACACCGACCTCTCGCCCGGAGGCTCCAGCGGCGGCGCAGCCGCGGCCGTCGCCGCGGGTCTGGCCCCGGCCGCGCAGGGCAGCGACGGCGGCGGCTCGATCCGCATCCCGGCCTCGGCCTGCGGGCTCTTCGGGCTCAAGCCCACCAGGGGCCGGATCTCGGGGGCGCCGTTCAAACCCGACCTCCTGGGCCTGTCCACCGCGGGCCCCCTCACCCGCGGCGTCCGGGACGCCGCGCTCCTCCTGGACGCCATGGCGTTCTCCCGGCCGGGGGACCTCTACCCCGCTCCGCCGGCGGACGGGCCGTTCACCGACCACGTGGACCGCGATCCGGGCCGCCTGCGCATCGGCGCCTACTCTTCCACGGGGTCCTCGGGCATCCCCGTCCACCCGGAGGTCCTGGCCGCCCACGGGGAGGCGGTCCGCCTGCTGGAGGACCTCGGCCACGACGTCGAGGAGGTTTCCGAGCCCGGCGACGCCCATTTCGGGGGCGCCTTCGCCGACGACTTCCAGGTGGTGTGGGCCGCCATGGCCTCGGCGTCCCCGGTACCCCCCGAACGGGAGGGGGAACTCGGCCCCCTCAACCGCTGGCTGCGCGAGCGGGCCCGGTCCACGCCGGTCCCCGTCTACATCGCGGCCTGCGCCCGGCTCCAGCGCGGGGTCCGCTCCCTACGACGCGGTGCTCACGCCCACCCTGGCACTGCCCCCGGTCCCGCTGGGCCACTTCTCCGCGGACGGGCCGGAGGAGGAGTTCGGGAGGATGACCGCCTTCACCCCGTTCACGTCGGTGTACAACGTCTCGGGCCAGCCCTCGGTGAGCGTCCCCCTGCACCGGACGGCGGACGGCCTGCCGATCGGTTCCATGCTCACCGGCCGGATGGGCGGCGAGGGCGTTCTGCTGGCGCTGTCGGCCCAGCTCGAGCGGGCCAGGCCCTGGGCCCACCGGGTCCCGCCGGGCTGGAACGGCTGAGCGCGCGACGCGGTGTCAGCGGCGCCCGTCGTGCGGGGCGGCCGCGGCCCCGGCGCCCGGGGCCGCCCCGTGGACCGGGGGCGCGTCCAGGACGGGGGCGACCTCGGCCGCCGACGGGCCGTCGTCCGACCCGGGGGCGGGCCGGGGCAGGAACAGGCTGAGCACCGCGGCGACCATGACCAGGCCCGCCGCGCCGATCACGCCGCCGACGATGCCGTTGCCGTCGATCAGCGCACCGCTGAGCGGGCCGGCGATGGCGCCGCCGGTCCCCATCGCCGTGGCCGTCCAGCCGAAGGCCTCCGCCCTGCGGTGGGACGGCGCCATGTCCCCGACGCGCCCCATCACCGCCGCCAGGGTCGGCGCGAGGGCCAGCCCGGACACGAAGAGCAGCGGCGTGATGAACAGCGGGCTGGGCAGGTGCGTGACCGGCGGCACGAAGGGGATCAGGATCGCCAGTCCGAAGGCCGCCGCGAAGCTGCGCAGCGCCAGGCGGGGACGCCCGCGCAGGGCCCCCGCGACCACGCCGCCCACGAGCGACCCCGCAGCCCAGACCGAGGCCATCACCATCACGTACTGGGGGGCGTCGAGCTCGTTGGCCCAGGCCACGATGACCAGGTCCATGCCGATGACGCCGGAGACCATGAGCAGGCACATCGCGAAGACCGCGCACAGGGCGGGGTGGAACAGCAGGCTCCTGCGGGAGCGCGTGTCCTCCGCTGCCCCGCCCCCGTCCGTTTCGGCGGGGGCGGGGCCGGTCACCCCGGCCCTGCGCAGCGACCACGCGAAGCCCACGGAGCCGAGGAAGCCCAGCGCGGCGAGGAGGAACAGCGCCCAGCGCGGACCGGCCGCCGCCACCACGCCGGCGATGAGCACGGGGGAGAAGATGAAGAGCAGCTCCTGGGTGGTCGCCTCGGCCGCGTAGACGGCCTGCCTCTCGGGCCCGCGCGTCAGGCGCGGCCACAGGGCCCGCACGATCTGGTTGGCGGGCGTGCCGAACAACCCCGTCACCAGGGACAGCGGGAGCGACAGCCACCACAGCGACCCCGGGAGCAGGGCCAGCGCCACGAGTCCCACGCTGAACACCAGGCCGCACACCAGCACCAGCCGGTCGGTCCCTCCCCGGTCAGCCATGCGCCCGCGCAGCGGCCCCACGAGGGCCATGCCGAGCGTGAAGGCGCCCGCCACCAGCCCCGCGAGGGTGTAGGAGCCCGTCCAGCCCTCGACCAGGAACGTGACCGCGATCATCAGGCCCGGGGTGTAGAAGCGGGCGGCCAGGGACCAGGAGAGGAGGGACAGGACGTGGGGCACGGCGAAGAGCCGCCGGTAGTTAGCGAGCACACCACGATTATGCAGACGTATCGCCCTTTGGGCCATTCGATAAGCGTCCTGCTCAGGGCCGGTGCCGTCACGTTGCGCGGAGTCTCGTCGCGCCGTGTCCGCCGACCCGGGCCGCGGACACGTTCTGGCCCCACGCCGGGACGGCCTCCGGTGTACGAAGCGCCGGGTAGGGCATGATCGGGTTCTGTGAGGGACGTTCAGCTGGCCCGCGTGGCCGAGCAGTACGGGGTCGCGACGAGCTACGAGGACTGGCGGGGACGGCGGGTCCCGGTCGGCCCCGACACCATCCGCCATGTACTGCGGGCCCTGGGGGTGGACCCGGAGGCGCCCGACGCCGCCGCGCCTCGCGGGCTGCTGCCCCCGGCGGTCGTCGTCCGCGAGGGGAAGGCGCCCGATCTGGTGCTCCCGGGCAGCGCGCGCGGCGTCGTCGAGACCGCCGACGGCTCCCTGCTGCCCTTCGACCCCGGCCTGCCGCTCGGCTCCCACGTGCTCCGCGTCACGGACGGCGGCGTCGAGCACGACGCGCCCCTGCTCGTCGTCCCCGACCGGCTCGACCCCGGCGCGCTGAGGGACCACCCCCGGCTGTGGGGGGTCATGGCACAGATCTACAGCGTCAGGTCCCGCGCTTCCTGGGGGACCGGGGACCTGCGCGACCTGGCCGAGCTCGCCGACTGGAGCGCCCGCGACCTGGGCGCCGACTTCACCCTGGTCAACCCGGTGCACGCCACCGAGCCGCTGCCGCCGGTCGAGCCCTCGCCCTACCTGCCGGTCAGCCGCCGCTACGCCAGCCCCCTCTACATCCGGGTGGAGGACGTCCCCGAGTACGCCCGGCTCGACCCCGCCCGGAGGGAGGGGGTCCAGCGCCTGGCCCGCCCCCTGCGCGAGCGGGGCCGGACCGCGGACCTGCTCGACCGCGACGAGGTCTGGAAGGCCAAGCGCACCGCACTGGAGGTGCTCTTCGAGGTCCCCCGCGCCCCCGGCCGGGAGGCGGCCCTACGCGCCTACCTCGAACGCGAGGGGCGCCCCCTCGTCGAGTTCGCGACCTGGTCGGCGCTGGCGGAGGAGTACGGGAGCGACTACCGGGCCTGGCCCGGGGACCTGCGCGACGCGGGCTCCCGCGCCGTGGGCGCGGAGGCCCTGCGCCGCTGGCCCGCCGTGGAGTTCCACCGCTGGCTCCAGTGGGTCCTCGACGAGCAGCTCTCCCAGGCCCAGGCCACGGCCAGGGCCGGCGGGATGGGCGTCGGCATCGTGCACGACCTCGCCATCGGCGTGCAGGCGGGCGGAGCGGACGCGTGGATGTACGGCGACGCCCTGGTCCCCGGGCTGCGCGTCGGTGCGCCGCCGGACGAGTTCAACCGGCTGGGCCAGGACCGGGGCGGGCCGCCCTGGAACCCGGTGCGGCTCGCCGAACGCGGCTACGGGCCGTTCCGGCAGATCCTCGACCAGGCCCTGCGCCACGCGGGCGGGGTCCGGATGGACCACGTCATGGGCATGTTCCGGCTGTGGTGCGTGCCCGAGGGCGCCTCCGCCGACCAGGGCACCTACCTCAGGTTCGACCACGAGGGCATGGTGGGAACGCTCGTCCTGGCCGCGCACCTGGCGGACGCCGTCGTCGTCGGGGAGGACCTGGGCACCGTCGAACCGTGGGTGCGGGACCACCTCGCCGACCGCGGCGTGCTGGGCACGTCCGTCCTGTGGTCCGAGCAGGACGGCGACGGGGAGCCGCGCCGGCCCGGGGACTGGCGCGCCGACTGCCTCGCCACGGTGGCCACGCACGACCTGCCCCCGGTGGCGTCGTTCCTCTCCGCCGAGCACGTGGAGCTGCGCGACCGGCTCGGCCTCCTCGGACGGCCGGTGGAGGAGGAGCGGGCCGGGGCGGAGGCCCGGGTCGAGCGCTGGCGGCGGCTGCTGGTGGACCTGGGCCTGCTCGACGAGGACGTGGACCCCGTGGCCGACCCGGCCGCGGTGGTGGCGGCCATGCACGCCTACCTGGTGGCGACCCCGGCCCGCATGATCGGGGTGGCGCTGACCGACGTGGTGGGGGAGCGGCGGATGCAGAACCAGCCCGGCACCACCACCGAGTACCCGAACTGGCGCATCCCGCTCACCAGTGCCGAGGGGGAGCCGGTGCTCGTGGACGAGCTGCTGGCCGACCCCCGCATGGTGGCGCGCATACGCCGCACCCTCGGACCGGTCGGGGGAGGGCACGGCCGCGCGCTGTAGGCGGACCGGACGCGGCGGCGGCCCCGGGGGAACCCCCGGGGCCGCCGTTGTGTCCGCTTCTAGGGCGTGGTACGTGGGTGCTTTCGGTCGGCTCGGCGCTTGCGCCGACCACCGCGAGCGGTCGCCGGGCCATCTCTCGCAAGACGAGTGGCGAAGGTCAGCCCGGTGTTGGCTGTCCGAGCGCAGTCGGCGCGGCGAGAGGCAGCCCGGCGGACGCGAGCCCGGAATGACCCGCGGACCACGTCCTAGGCGCGGGCCCGGCCCGCGGCGATGTCGACGGCGCGGGCGCGCAGCGCGCGCTCCACGCCCGCGCGGCCCTCGATCAGCAGCCGGCGGAGCGCCGGGGCGGGGGAGGCCTCCGCGATGTAGGCGTCCGTGCGCTCCAGGGTCGCCTCCTCCACCAGCCCGCTCGGGTACATCACCTCGGCGAAGGTCTGGGCGAACTCGCCCGTCCACTTCTCCCACGCCGGGGCCAGCTGCGCGAAGTACTTCTCCGTGTAGGGCCGGTACAGCTCGGCCTGGCCGGGCTCGGTGAAGCCCATCAGGACCGCGCGGAACTCGGCGTTGGCCAGCTCCTCGCCCACGATCCGCTCCCACGCGGCGGCCTTGGCCGCGGCCGTGGGGATCGCGGCGCGGGCCCCGGCGGCGTGCCGCTGGCCCGCCGCGGTCGGGTCGGACTCCAGCTCGGCGGCGATCTCCGCCTCGCCGGCCTCCCCGGCGGCGACCAGGCGGCGCAGCAGCGTCCACCGCAGGTCCGTGTCCACGGTCAGCCCGTCCACGGTGATCGCGCCGTCCAGCAGGCCCCGGACCAGGGACAGGTGGGCGTCGCTCGCGGCCGTGCCCGCCAGCGCGTTGGCGTAGGCGAGCTGGAGGTCCCCTCCGGGCTCGGCCGAGGTCAGCAGCTCGCGCAGCCGGTCGGAGAGCTGCTCGAAGCCGAACGGGCGCCACGCGGGGTCGGCGTACATGTGCAGGGCGGAGGACGCCTGGCGCAGCAGGGTCTGGGCCACCATCACGTCGTCGACGCCGCTGATCCCGGAGATCACCAGGGCCACGTAGTCGCGGGCGGCCATCTCGCCGTCACGGGTCATGTCCCAGGCGGCGCCGAAGGCCAGGGCCCGCGGAAGCGACTCGCGGATCTCGCCGGCGCCCTCCACCACCGTGCGCAGGGAGCGCTCGTCGAGGCGCAGCTTGGTGAAGGTGAGGTCGTCGTCGTTGATCAGCACCAGGTCCGGCTGGGCCGTGCCGATCAGCTCGGGGACCTCGGTGCGCGCGCCGCTGACGTCCAGCTCCACGCGTTCGCGCCGCACGATGCCCTCGGGGGTGCGGTCGTACAGCCCGATCGCGAGGCGGTGCGAGCGCAGCGTCGGGTGCCCGGGGTCGGCCTCCTGGAGCACGGCGAACGACGTGAAGGCCCCGTCGGCGTCCACCTCGAACTCCGGGCGCATCGTGTTGACGCCCGTGGTCTCCAGCCACTCGCGCGACCAGCCGGACAGGTCCCGCCCGGAGGCGGCCTCCAGGTGCTTGAGGAGGTCCTTCAGCTCGGTGTTGCCGAACGCGTTCTCCTTGAAGTAGGCGCGCACTCCTGCGAAGAACGCGTCCACGCCCACGTACGCGGCGAGCTGCTTGAGCACCGAGGCGCCCTTGGCGTACGTGATGCCGTCGAAGTTGACCTCGACCGCCTGGATGTCGACCATGTCGGCGGCGATCGGGTGCGTGGAGGGAAGCTGGTCCTGGCGCAGCGCCCAGGACTTCTCCACGTTCGCGAACGTCGTCCAGGCGTCGGTCCACTTGGTGGCGTTGGCCTGGCAGTACACGCTGGCGTAGGTCGCGAACGACTCGTTCAGCCACAGGTCGTCCCACCAGCGCATGGTGACCAGGTCGCCGAACCACATGTGCGCCATCTCGTGCAGGATCGTCTCCGCGCGGCGCTCGTAGCGCGCGTCGGTGACCCGGGACCGGAAGACGTAGTCCTCCAGGAAGGTGACCGCGCCCGCGTTCTCCATGGCGCCCGCGTTGAACTCCGGGACGAACAGCTGGTCGTACTTGCCGAACGGGTACCGCAGGTCGAACAGGCCGTGGAAGAAGTCGAACCCCTGCTTGGTGACCTCGAACAGGGCCTCGGAGTCCAGGTGCTCGGCGAGCGAGGCGCGGCAGTACAGCCCCAGCGGGATGCCGTCGTGCTCGTCGCGCACCACGTGGTACGGGCCCGCGATGAGCGCGGTGATGTAGGTGGACACCACCGGCGTGGCGGGGAAGTGCCAGCGCACCCGCTCCCCGCCGGCGGCCTCGCGCACCACGTCGGGGGCGCTGTTCGACACGACCTCCCACGACGGGGGCGCGAACACCGTCAGCTCGAAGGTGGCCTTCAGGTCGGGCTGGTCGAAGCACGTGAACATGCGGTGCGCGTCCGCCGTCTCGAACTGGGTGTACAGGTACACCGAGTCGTCCACGGGGTCGACGAAGCGGTGCAGGCCCTCGCCCGTGCGCATGTACGCCGCGTCGGCGACGACGGTCAGCTCGTTCTCGGCCGCCACCTCGGGAAGCACGAGGCGCTCGCCGTCGAACAGTTCGGCCGGGTCGAGCTCGGCGCCGTTCAGCGTCGCCGTGATCACCTTCGGGGCGGCCAGCTCGACGAACGTCCGAGCACCCGGCTCCGAGCTGGAGAAGCGGACCACGGTGGTGGACCGGAAGGTCTCGTCACCGGTGGTCAGGTCGAGCTCCACGGCGTAGGAGTCGACGCTGAGAATCCGCGCCCGCTCCTGAGCCTCGTCCCGTGTCAGGTTCCCTGCCACGCCACGCTCCCTCCACGGCCGCCGTCCCCGCCGGCCGGATCGTTGCCGACCACGGCGAGTCCGCCGCGTGGGTGGAGCGTCGTCGGGCCGGGGGTCGTCTTCACTCGGCATCGATCCTGCCACGCGCACGGGCGGAATGCGCAACCGATGGCCGGGGTTGCCTACCTACGACGTGAAGTTCCGTCCCCCCCGACCGATCCGAGGAGCAGCGATGACGCAGACCGCCGACCCGAGCAGCGGGCCCGAGACCGTGTACGCCGACATGTGGTTCGACCCCGCGTGCCCGTGGGCGTGGATCACGTCGCGCTGGCTGCTCGAGGTGGAGCGCGTCCGTCCGGTGAGGGTCCGCTGGCACGTGATGAGCCTCAGCGTCCTCAACGAGGGCAGGGACCTGCCGGAGGACTACAGGGCGTCCTTGGACGGGGCGTGGGCCGCCGTGCGCGTGTGCGTCGCGGCCGAGCAGCGCTTCGGCCCGGAGGTTCTCGGAGGCCTGTACACCGCACTGGGCACCCGGTTCCACAACGGCGCCGAACCGCGGACCGCCGACACGATCCGCGCCGCGCTCGCGGACGCGGGCCTGCCCGAGGACCTGGTGGAGGCCGCGGAGGGCACCGGGTACGACGAGGCCCTGCGCGCCTCGCACGCGGAGGCCATGAAGCTGGTCGGCGAGGACGTCGGCACCCCCGTCGTCCGGGTGGAGGACGTGGCCTTCTTCGGCCCGGTCGTCACGCCCGTGCCCCGCGGCGAGGAGGCCGGGAAACTGTGGGACGGCGTCCGCCTGGTCGCCGGGACCGACGGGTTCTTCGAGCTCAAGCGCACCCGCACCCGCAACCCCGTCTTCGACTGAGCGCCCCGGCCCCGGTGAGCCGGGGGGCGCTCCGGGCCGCCGCCCGGAGCGGCGGGGAGCGGTCCCGGGGGCCGGGGCGACACGGCACACTGGAAGCGGGCCCGGCGGGGGCCGGCCCGGCTCCGGACGCCCGTCCGCGCCGCCGGTCCCCGGACGCCGGGGCCCGGACCCACCGCAGAGCGAAGGACCGCACATGCCCGGACCCGACGACGACCGCAGGGTCGAGTTCCTCGACGACCTCGACATCCTGCCCGACACCACCAGCGACGAACGCGGAGTGGGCTGGGGCGAGGACTCCGAGGAGGACTCCACCGCGCGGCTCATCGCCGACCGCCCCCCGCACTGGGGCTGACCCGGGGCCGGAGCCGTCCGTGGAACCACGGGTGCGCGGCCCCGCCCCCGTCCCGCCCTGGCCAACCCGAATCACGTTCTGCCACAGTGGGGCCATGCGATCCCTCTACATCGACGGCGCCTGGCGCGACTCCGCCTCCGACGAGGCCCTGAACGTGGTGAACCCGGCGACAGAGCAGGTCATCGACACCGTTCCGGCCGGAACGGCCGAGGACGTCGGGGCCGCGGTCGAGGCCGCGGCCGCCGCCTTCCCGGCCTGGTCCGCGCTGACCCCGGGGCAGCGCGTCACCCACCTGGCCAAGGCCCACGAGCTGTTCGGCGCCCGCATCGACGACATCGCCGCCGGGCTCACCCGGGACATGGGCGCGCCCGCGGTGTTCTCACGCAGGGTGCAGGCGGGCCTGCCCGAGCTCATGTTCCGGACCTACATCGACCTGGTCGAGGAGGCCGGGGAGCGCTACTTCGGCGGTGAGACCGTCGGCAACTCCCTGGTCGTGCGCGAGCCGGTCGGCGTCGTCGGCGCCATCACGCCGTGGAACTACCCGCTCCACCAGATCGTCCTCAAGGTCGTCCCCGCCCTCCTGGCGGGCAACACCGTCGTCCTCAAGCCCAGCGAGATCGCCCCGCTCGGCGCCTACGCCCTCGCCGAGGTGTTCCACGACGCCGGGCTGCCCGCCGGGGTGTTCAACCTCGTGTCCGGCACCGGACCGGTCGTGGGGGAGGCCATCGCAGCCCACCCGCGCGTGGACATGGTGTCCTTCACCGGCTCGACCCGCGCGGGGACCCGGGTCAGCCAGGTGGCCGCCGAGACCGTCAAGAGGGTCGCGCTCGAACTGGGCGGCAAGTCGCCCAACGTCATCCTGCCCGGCGCCGACCTCGCCAAGGCGGTCAAGCGCGGCGTCGCCGACGTCATGCGCAACACGGGCCAGAGCTGCAACGCGCTCACCCGCATGCTGGTCCACCGCGACAGCTACGAGGAGGCGGTCTCCCTCGCGGCCGAGTCCGCCGCCAAGTACGTGCCCGGCGACCCGGAGGACGAGGCCACCCGCCTGGGCCCGCTCGTCTCCGCCGCCCAGCTGGAGAAGGTCCGCGGCTACGTCCGGCTCGGCGTGGAGGAGGGCGCCCGCCTGGTCACGGGGGGTCCCGAGCCCGTCGAGGGCCGGGACCGGGGCTACTACGCCAGGCCCACGGTCTTCGCGGACGTGCGCAACGACATGCGCATCGCCCAGGAGGAGATCTTCGGCCCGGTGCTGGTCATGATCCCCTACGACACGGTGGAGGAGGCCGTCGCCGTCGCCAACGACACCGTGTACGGGCTCAACGCCGCCGTGTGGTCCGCCGACCGCGAGAGCGGGCTGGCCGTCGCCCGCAGACTGAGGGCGGGGCAGGTCGAGCTCAACGGCGGCGCGCTCAACCCCCGGGCGCCCTTCGGCGGCTACAAGCGCTCGGGGAACGGCCGTGAGTGGGGGCTGGCGGGCCTGGAGGAGTTCTGCGAGGTCAAGGCCGTCCAGATGTGACCCCCGGGGTGCCGGGGCCGCGTCCGGTGTGCGCGGTCTCACGGCCCCCGGCCGCCCTTCCGAGGAATCGGCCCCGGTGACGGCCGCGTTGTGGGGTGTGGAAAAATTCCGTCTGGTCATCCCTGGTCGAACCCAATGAGGTGTGAGTTGAGCAGCAAGCCCGCGGTCTCCAAGGCAGGCCCCATCGGCAAGGACATCAAGTCGATGATCGTCTACAACGCCGTCGCCGTCATCTCGATGGCGCTCTTCGCCGTCCTGGGCCTGAGCGTGGCCGCCGCCGCCTCCGGCGCGGTCTGAGCGGACCCGTGCACGACGGCGCCCCGCCCGCGTCCCCGGACGCGGGGCGGGGCGCCGTGCCCGTCACCCCCGTGACCTGCCAGACTGGACACGTGCGTGTTTACCTTGGATCAGATCATGCGGGCTTCGAGCTCAAAGAACACCTCGTCTCCTGGCTGAAGGAGCGGGGCCACGACGTGGTCGACGCGGGACCCCGCGTCTACGACGCGGTCGACGACTACCCGCCCTTCGTCCTGCGCGCCGCCGAGGGCGTCGCCGCGGACCCCGGCTCGCTGGGCGTCGTCATCGGCGGTTCCGGGAACGGCGAGCAGATCGCCGCCAACAAGGTCAGGGGCGTCCGCGCCGCCCTGGCCTGGAGCGAGCAGACCGCCCGCCTGGCGCGCGAGCACAACGACGCCAACGTGCTCGGCATCGGCGGACGGATGCACTCCCCGGAGGAGGCGACCCGCTTCGTGGAGGTCTTCCTCGCCACCCCGTACAGCGACGAGGAGCGGCACACCCGCCGCATCGCGATGCTGACCGGCTACGAGCAGACCGGCGAACTGCCGCCCCTCCCGTAACCCCGTCCCACGCCCCCGCCCGGCCGCCACGGTCCCGCGCGGGGGCGTTCCGCCGTCCGGGCCGCGTCCGCACCGGCCCCGGCCGCCCGCCCGCGGGCCGCACGGCCCTGGTGGGGCGCCGAGCGCTGTGAGACCCTGGGGTCCGGCCGCGCCCCCGGGACGCGCGCCGCGCCCCGCCACCCGGACGCGGGCGGGTCCGGTCACCGCACAGTGTCCGAGAAGGGTGTACATCCCCGGAAAACAGAGCCGTTCCCCGGGACCGGGGAAGTGCCCGACTCCGTACGCTCGGTTATCGGCTGAACCCAAACCCTCGGTTTGGGGGAGAACACCGCTGGTTGCACGTGCCAGGGCGACATTCCGCGCGCTACAGTTCGTGCACAGTGGCGGGCCCTCGTTGTCCGCGGCACGGTGGTGCCCGTCGATCGGCGTCTCCAGCCACCACGACCGGGGAGTGCCCCACACCGCCCCGGCCCGCCGAACAGGTGCCCGGTGGCGACGCGGCCCCCGCGGCCGTCCGACCGTGCCGTCCGACCGCGCCGCCCGAGAGGGCGACCCCGCTGGTGAAGCGGGTGCGCCGATGATGAGGATCCATGAAGCCCACACCGACCGCCAAGACCACCCGGCTCCTGCGCTCCTCCGCGCAGAGGCTCGTCGCGGTGCTCCGGCGCAAGGTGCTGTTCCGCTACAGGCTCGTCCTCATCACCCTCGTCACCCTGGCCGTGGGGATCGGCGTCGGCGCCGTGTGGGGCCCCTCCGGGTGGTTCCCGCCCAGTTCCACGATCCTCACCGTCCTCGCGGGCGGTCTCCTCCTCAAGCGCAAGAGCCTGGCCTTCCTGCTCGGCGTGGTCGCCGCCGTCCTGGTCTTCGTCGCCTACATGCTCGACTTCGGCCAGGTCGGCCCCGGCCTGCTGGTCACGATCGGCGTCACCGCGGTCCTCTCCTACCTGCTGTCGGGCGTGCGCGAACGCCTGGGGGTGCAGGGCCTCAGCGGCGAGATGATGCTGCTGGACCTGCGCGACCGGATCCGGCACCAGGGCCGCATGCCCCGGCTCCCCGAGGGGTGGGGGCGGACCGCCGTCCTCCGCCAGGCCGGCGGCTCCTCCTTCGGAGGGGACTTCGTCGTCTCCATCCGCAGGGAGGACCGGCTGGACGTGGCCGTGGTGGACGTCTCCGGCAAGGGCGTGGACGCGGGGACCCGGGCGCTCATGCTCTCCGGGGCCTTCAGCGGACTCATCGGCGCGGTGCCCACGGGAGACTTCCTCTCCCACTGCAACGACTACCTGATGCGCAACAGCGGCGGCGAGGGCTTCGTGACCGCCGTGCACCTCAGTGTGGACCTCGACACAGGCGAGTACCAGATCGCCTCCGCGGGTCACCCGCCCGCGCTGCACTACGACAGCGGCGGCGGGCTCTGGAGCACCACCGAGGCCAAGGGCGTGGTCCTCGGGGTCATCCCCGAGATGACCTACACATC
This sequence comes from Nocardiopsis sp. NPDC055824, assembly GCF_053616335.1. Lineage (NCBI taxonomy): Bacteria > Bacillati > Actinomycetota > Actinomycetes > Streptosporangiales > Nocardiopsidaceae > Nocardiopsis > Nocardiopsis sp. NPDC055824. The sequence continues at coordinate 39,772 of NZ_JBSHDN010000021.1, read as the reverse complement.
CGTCCAGGGCAAGCTCCGCCCCGGTGACGCCATCATGCTCTGCACCGACGGCCTCATCGAAACCCCTGGTGAAGACCTCGACGCGGGGATCGACCGGCTCCTCGGCGAGGCCGAGCGACTCGTCCCCCACGGGTTCGCCACCGGGGCCGGGGAGCTCGTCGACACCCTGTCCAAGGACAAGAACGACGACTGCGCCCTCGTCGTCCTCTGGCGCGACTGAGCCGCCCGGGCCCCGCGTGCCGCGCCGCGGGGGTGTGCGGTGCGGCGTCCGAGCCGGCCTGAGGGTAGGGTCGGAATGCTCCCCGTCCCCGCGTACGGCGGTCAGTCCGTACACGTCCCCGGATCGCCGTGCCCGCCCCCGCAGCCCCCGGGCGCCAACTCCCACGGCCCACCACACCAGTGACGACGGGACCGGAGCGGGGCCCCTCCACAGGCCCACCGCTATCCGAAGACTGGTGCCGCCCGCGGGTCCTCCCGCAGGGCGTAGGAGACGCGAGGGGGTGCTTCGCATGTCAGAAGGCGAGCGCGCTGAAGAACTGACCGATCTGGTCGAGAACAACGACCTGACCGGCATCCGGCTCTGGTTGGCCGAGCACAGGCCCTACGAGATCGCCGACGAACTCTCACGCATGGCCGGAGGCGAGGCGATCATCCCGTTCCGGCTCCTGGACAAGGACCGCGAGCTGGAGGTCTTCGAGGAACTCGACCCCAGCCAGCAGCAGGCCATCCTGCTCGGCCTCCGCGACAGCGCCTTCCACGAGATCCTGGAGGAGATGGACCCGGACGACCGGGCCCGCCTCATCGGGGAGGCGCCGGCGAAGATCGCCACCCGGGCCCTGGCCGGCCTCAGTCCCGCCGAGCGCAAGATGACCGCCGCCCTCCTGGGGTATCCCGAGGACGCCGTCGGCCGGTTCATGACCCCGGAGACCGTCATCCTGCACCGTGACCTGACGGTGCACCGCGCCCTGGAGGTCGTGCGCGCCCGGGGGGCGGACGCCGAGACCATCTACACCCTGCCGGTGGTGAGCGACGGCCGCCGACTGGTCGGCACGGTGACCCTGGGGGACCTGGTCGTCAGCGAAGACGACCGGCTGCTCAAGGACATCGTCGACGTGTTCGCCCCCCGCGTCGGCGCCTCGGAGTCCGCGGAGGACGCCGCACGCCTGATGCAGGAGGCCAACCTGGTCTCCCTGGCCGTGGTGGACTCCGAGGACCGGTTCGTGGGCCTGCTGACCTTCGACGACGCCCTGGAGGTCATCGAGGCCGCCGACTCCGAGGACATGGCCCGGCAGTCCGGCGCCAGCCCCGTCGGCGACCACTACGTCTCCGTCAGCGTGCTGCGGCTCGTGGGCGCGAGGTCGGTCTGGCTGATGCTGCTCATCGTCGCGGCCACGCTGACGGTCAACGTCATGCAGGCGTTCGAGGCCACCCTGGAGGAGGTCACGGCCCTGGCGATGTTCGTGCCGATGCTCATCGGCACCGGCGGGAACGTCGGCGCCCAGTCGGCCACCGCCATCGTGCGCGCCCTGGCCGTGGGCGAGGTGCGGGTGCGCGACCTCCCCCGGGTCATCTGGAAGGAGGCGCGGGTCGGGCTGCTCCTGGGCGTCATGCTCGCGGGCCTCGCCCTGGCCATCGGCTCCCTGCTCGTCGGGTTCGCCGTCGCCGCGGTGGTGGCGTGCTCGGTGGTCGCGGTGTGCACGTGGGCGGCGGTCATCGGATCGGCCATGCCGCTGCTCGCGCGCAAGGTCGGCGTGGACCCCGCCGTGGTGTCCTCACCGATGGTGGCGACCCTCGTGGACGCCACCGGCCTGATCATCTACTTCTCCATCGCCCGTCTCGTCCTGGGCATCTGATCCGCCGGGACCGACCGCCCGGACTGCACAATCCGCATGAAGAGGGTGTGAACCGGGTATCGCGTCAGGAGCAGGACGGATCTAGGGGGGATTCCATGTCCGGTACCGGAGATGCGTTCAAGCGGCTGAAGAAGGCCGTCGACGACAACGCCGAGAAGGCCCAGGGGCTGGTCGGCAAGGCAGCCGACGCCGCGAAGAGGGCTACGGGAGGTGCCCACGACGACAGGATCGACAAGGGGGCCGGAGCCGCGACGGAGTACCTGCGCAAGCGTGCACGGGAGGACAGGAAGTAGCGCCGGCCGCCGTGCGTGAGCGGGGCGGGCGGGGTGCGTCCACAATGGAGGATGCCCTCACCCGCCCCGTTCCCCTTCCCCGGCCCGGACGGGCCGGCCGCCCCGAAGGGGGCGCCGACCGTGCCGCGGCCCCCGGCGACCCTCTCCGCCGAACCCGGCGCGACGGACCGGGAGACCGAGCAGGACCCCGCCGACAGCCGTGTGCCCACCGTGGTTTCGGACGCCTCGAACACACCGCTGCGCGGAGGGGGCCCGAGGGCTTCCGGCGGCCCCCGGCGCCCGGTCGGATCCGGGGCGGGACGGGGAGGCGGACGCCTGCCGGTCCTGGCCGCCAGGGTCCGCATGCCGCTGATGTGGGCCGCCACCCTCCTCCTGCTCGCGGCCTACGCCGGCGTGCCGTGGTGGGCGGGCACGGGGCTGCTCGTCGCGGCCCTGGCCGTGTACCTGCGGCTCGGCACGGTGCGGCGCGAGCCCAGGGCGGTGCTGCCGCCGGTGCGCGGCAGGTGGATGGCGCTCACGAGCCCCGTTGACGGGACCCCGAGCCAGGGCAGCCACGCCTACGGGCAGACCTATGCGCTCGGCCTGGTCGCCGAGCCGGGGGGAGGGGCCCGGCCCGACATCGCCTGGCGTCCGCTCAGCCGCCCGCCGGAGGACTTCCCGGCGTTCGGCAGGGCCGTGTACGCCCCCGCCGACGGCACGGTGGTCACCGCGCACGACGGGCGGCGCGACCACCGCAGCCGCAACTCCTGGCCGTGGCTCTTCGGAGCGGTGGTGGAGAACGCCCTGCGGGAGCTGCGCGGCCCCTCGGGGATGCTCGGCAACCACCTCGTGATCGACGTCGGGGGCGGCGACCACCTGCTCCTCGGCCACCTGGCGCGGGGCTCCCTGGCGGTCGGCCGCGGGGACAGGGTGCGGGCGGGGCAGGTGGTGGCCAGGTGCGGCAACTCGGGGGCGTGCACCGAACCGCAGGTGCGGGTGCAGCTCATGGACCACAGGCGACCCCTGTTCGCGGCGGGCCTGCCGATCGTGTGGGCCCCGGGCTGGAACGGGCAGGACGACGGGGCGGGGCTGCCGGAGACCTGGCGGCCCGTCGTGGTCGAGGGCCCCGGGGTCGAGGAGGTACCCGCTGGTCAGGAGGCCGGGGGAGACGATTACGCTGGTGAGGTAAGGCGAACCTCACGAAACCGGTGAGAGGGGTGGGTGTGAGCGCTGCGGAGGGGCGGCCCTGTCAGTTGACGGTCTGCCGGGGGTGCTGCTGCGGGACCCGGAAGAAGGTCCCCGGCGTGGACCACAGGGCCCAGCTCGCCCGCCTCGGCGCCATCGAGGACCACTCCGGCCGTACCGTCCCCGTCCGCACCAGCAAGTGCCTGGGCATCTGCTTCGAGGCCGACGTGGTGGTCGTGCAGCCGTCCCGGGAGGGGCGCGCAGCCGGGGGCCGGCCCGTCTGGCTGGGGCGGGTCACCGAGGACGAGCTGCTCGAGGCCATCGACGACTGGATCTTCGACGGCGGTCCCGGCCTCGCGCCCCTGCCCGCGGTCCTGGCCGACCACGTCACCTCCAAGGACGCCAAGAAGCCGAAGAAGGGCAAGAAGCCCAAGCACTCCAAGGCCGCCAAGAAGGAGCGCAGGAAGGCCGGGAAGGGTTCCGGGGGGAAGGGGCCCGAGGGGGCGTCCCGGCCGGAGAAGGGGTCGGACGAGGGCCGGACGGGGCCCGAGAAGTCCGACAAGGCGAAGAAGAAGGCCAAGAAGGCCAAGAAGAAGGCGGACAAGGCCGAGAAGGCCGAGAAGAAGGCGAAGAAGGCCCGCAAGGAGGCCGAGAGGGCCGCACGCGGTTAGGGCGTGTCCCGCGGGCCGTCGCGCGGACCCGCGCTCCTGCCGGGACCCGCAGGGGATCCGGGAACGCGGCCCCGCCCCGGCCTCAGGCCCTCGACTGCGGCGCGAACTGGGTCCGGTAGAGGGCCGTGTAGAGCCCCTCGCGCCCCAGCAGCTCGTCGTGCGTGCCGCGCTCCAGGATGCGCCCGTCCTCCAGCACCAGGATCTGGTCGGCCTCGCGGACAGTGGCCAGCCGGTGCGCGATCACCAGGGACGTCCGTCCCTCCAGCGCGACCGCCAGGGCCTCCTGCACGGCGGCCTCGGACTCCGAGTCCAGGTGCGCGGTGGCCTCGTCCAGCACCACCACCGACGGAGCCTTCAACAACAGGCGGGCGATCGCCAGCCTCTGCTTCTCACCGCCGGAGAGCCGGTAACCCCGGTCGCCGACCATCGTGTCCAGGCCGTTCGGCAGCTGGTCCAGGAGCGTCCCGAGGCGGGCCATGCGCAGCGCCTCCTCCAGTTCGGCGTCGGTCGCCCCGGGGCGCGCGTAGCGGAGGTTCGCGCCCACCGTGTCGTGGAACAGCTGGGCGTCCTGTGTGACCACGCCCACCGCCTCGCGCAGCGAGTCCCCGGTCACCCCGCGCAGGTCCAGCCCGCCGACGCGCACCGCGCCCTCGGTGGGGTCGTACAGGCGGGAGACCAGGTGGGTCAGCGTCGTCTTGCCGGCGCCGGACGGCCCCACGAGGGCCACCATCGTGCCCGGCGCGGCCCGGAACGACACCCCGCTCAGCACCTGGGTGTCGTCGTCGACCTCGGCGTGCGGGGCCAGCTCCAGCGACGCGACCGAGGACTCGCGGGCCCCCGGGTAGCGGAAGGACACCTGGTCGAACTCGACGCCCAGGGGCCCCGGGGGGAGGTCCCGCGCGTCCGGGTCCTCCTTGAGGCCCGGTTCCAGGTCCAGCACCTCGAAGACCCGGTCGAAGGAGACCAGCGCGGTCATGATCTCCACGTGCACGTTGGACAGCGTCGTCACCGGCCCGTAGAGCCGTGTGAGCAGGGTGGTGAGCGCGACCAGGGTGCCCACCTCGAACGCCCCGCCGATCGCCAGCACCCCGCCGACCCCGTACACCATCGCCATCGCCAGGGCCGTGATCAGGCCCAGCATGCTGAAGAGCAGGGAGCCGAGGACGGCCTGGCGGACGCCCAGGTCGCGGACCCGGCCCGCCCGGTCCGCGAACCCGGCCGACTCCTCGTCCGGGCGGCCGTACAGCTTGACCAGCATCGCGCCGCCGACGTTGAACCGCTCGGTCATGAGGGAGCTCATGTCCGCGTTGTTGTCCATCGCGTCGCGGGAGATGTGGGCGAGCCTGCGCCCGATGAGCTTCGCGGGGACCACGAACAGCGGGACCAGGACGAGGGCGAGCAGTGTCACCTGCCACGACAGGGCGAGCATCGTGACGAGCACCGCCACCACGCTGATCAGGTTGGACAGCACCGACTGGAGCACGGAGGTGATCGCGCGCTGCGCGCCCACCACGTCCGTGTTGAGCCTGCTGATCAGCGAACCCGTCTGGGTGCGCGTGAAGAACGACAGCGGCATCCGCTGCACGTGGGTGAAGACCTGGGTGCGCAGCAGGTAGATGACGCCCTCGCCGATCCGCGCGGACAGCCACCGGCCGAGCAGCGTCAGCCCGCCCTCCAGGACGGCCAGCCCCGCCGCGGCGACGGCCAGCCACACCACGAGGGAGGTGTCCCCCGGGAGGATGCCCTCGTCGATGATGGCCCTGAGCAGGAGGGGGTTGGCGACCACGATGGCGGAGCCGACCGATGTCACCAGGAGGAACCACAGGATCGCCCGCCAGTGGGGGCGGGCGTAGGAGACGATCCGGCGGGTGAGGCCGGGGGGCAGTTGCTTGCCCTTCGCGCTCCCGTCGTTGACCAGGGACCTGTAGGAAGGTCTTCCCGACATCATGGACATGGGCGGCCCCGTTCTTCTCGCTGCTTCGCCACGCATGCGTCAACGCCCGCGCCCGTGCACGGCTTCCCGGGGAGAGCGCGCCGCCCGGCCGGCGGCCGGTGCGGGGCCGCCCGAAGCCGCCGTGCCAGGGGGCTCTCCGGCGGCTCGGGGGGTCAGAGGGAGTGGGCGAGCCGGCCCAGTGCGGCCGTGGTGGAGCGGCCGGGGGTGAACGGCAGCTCCCACGCCTGGGCGCCGAGGGCGTCGGCTCCGCGGATCTTGGCCTGCGTGTACCGGTCCCCGGCGGTGTACGCCAGGGCGGCGGGGTCGAGCGGGCGCAGGAGTTCGGCGTAGGCGGACCAGTCGGCGACCCCGGGCGGGCCCTCGATGACGAAGGCGCCGCTGACGCAGGCGAGCGCGGCCACCGTCTCGGCGCGCTCCTCGGCGGGGTTCACGGGGCGTCCGGGCCCCTTCCAGGCGCCCACCCTGCGGTCGGACTCGATGCCGACGACGAGGGGCAGGCCGCGTTCGGCGATGGACCGGAGGAAGCGGACGTGTCCGACGTGCAGGACGTCGAAGGCTCCGGTGACGACGGCGGGCCGCTCCAGGAGCTCGGGCCGCTCGAACCAGTGGGCGCCGAGGGGAGTGTCGGCGCCGTGCGTCGCGTCCGTGTCCGTCATTCAGCCACCCGTCCCAACGAAGCGAGGGCCCCCGTGTCCGATCCGCGCCGACGGGTTCGCCCGAAAGGTCAACGTACCCGTTCGGGGCGGGTATTCCGCCTCCGGGGAGCAGGGCCGGGCTCCCCGGTCCGCCGGGTCCGTGGGACGGCCGGGGCGTTCGCGCGGGGGTGTGCCGTGCCGTGGAGACGGGGCGCCCCGGTGCGAGGGCCCGGCAGGAGGGGCCGGGGCCCGGGGTGGAGCGGTGGAGCGGGCGACGAGAATCGAACTCGCATGACCAGCTTGGAAGGCTGGGGTTCTACCATTGAACTACGCCCGCGTGGCGCCGGAGCCTTCGAGTTTCCTCTAGACTCGTGGAGCCGACGGAGACAAGAGTACAGTCTCCCGAGCCGTGGTCGCACCCCCATCCCGGGAGTGCGATCCTTGGTGCGGTGTACGGGGTGTAGCGCAGCTTGGTTAGCGCGCATGCTTTGGGAGCATGAGGCCGCGGGTTCGAATCCCGCCACCCCGACGAAACCATCCGTGGCATCGGCCTCCGGCCGTACGCCGTGGCCCCCTGTGTATCTGCCCTAGACTTGGTGCGATCAGCAGGAAACTGTAAGTCCCAGCCCGTCGCAGGGCACCCCGTGTGAACGTGGTCGTCATGGCCCCGGGGTGCGCTCGTGCATTTCGCCGTTGTGTGTGGTGCGCCTGCGGGCCGACGCGGACACCAGCCGGCAAACCTAGGAGTACCGCCCCGTGAAGACCGATGTCGAGGAGCTGAGCCCCACCCGGGTCAAGCTGACCATCGAGGTGCCCTTCGAGGAGCTCGATCACGCTTTCGACGTGACGTACAAGTCGCTCGCCAAGCAGGTCCGGATCAAGGGCTTCCGCCCGGGCAAGGCGCCGGCGCGGCTGATCGACCGCTACGTCGGCCGCGGCGCGGTGATCAGCGAAGCGGTCAACCACGCCGTCCCGGAGCTCTACAACGAAGCCATCCAGAAGGAGGAGCTCTTCGCGCTCGGCCAGCCCGACGTGGAGGTCACCAAGCTGGAGGACAACGAGGAGCTCGCGTTCACCGCCGAGGTCGACGTCCGCCCCAAGTTCGAGGTCGAGAACTACAAGGGCATCGAGGTGACCGTCGACAGCGCCGAGGTCACCGACGAGCAGATCGACGAGCAGATCGGCACGCTGCGCGAGCGCTTCTCCACCCTCGTGGGGGCCGACCGCCCCGTCGAGACCGGTGACCACCTGTCCATCGACCTCTCCGCCGCGATCGACGGCGAGAAGCTCGACGACGTGGCGGTCAGCGGCTACTCCTACGAGGTCGGCACCAACGCCATGCTGGAGGGCCTCGACGAGACCCTCGTGGGCATGGAGGCCGGCGGCGAGGCCACCTTCAAGACCACCCTCGTCGGTGGTGAGCACGAGGGCAAGGAGGCGGACGTCACCGTCACCGTGCACAGTGTGAAGGTCAAGGAGCTGCCCGAGCTGGACGACGAGTTCGCCCAGCTGGCCTCCGAGTTCGACACGATCGAGGAGCTGCGCGACGACGTGCGCAAGCGCATGTCGGAGGTCCGCCGCCTCCAGCAGCTCTCCGCGGCCCGTGACAAGGCCCTGGAGCAGCTGATCGAGTCCGTCGACGTGCCGCTGCCCGACGCGGTCGTCGACGAGGAGATCACCCGCCGTCGCCAGAGCCTGGAGCAGCAGCTCGCCCAGGGCGGTCTCACCAAGGAGGCCTACCTGGAGTCGCAGGAGAAGACCGAGGAGGAGTTCGACGAAGAGCTCACCACGGGCGCCCGCTCGGCCGTCAAGGCCGGGTTCATCCTCGACCAGCTGGCGATCCAGGAAGACCTGAGCGCCGACCAGGGCGAGCTCAGCCAGTACGTGTTCGAGCAGGCCCAGCGCATGGGCGTGAGCCCGGACCAGCTGGCCCAGCACCTGGTCGAGTCCAACCAGATCCGCGTCGCCTTCACCGAGGTCGTCCGCGGCAAGGCCATGGACCTGGTCCTGGCCGGCGCCCGGGTCACCGACGAGGACGGCAACGTCATCGAGCAGGAGAACGCCGAGGAGACCGCGGCCAAGGCCGCCGCGGTCGCCGCCGAGGAGTCCCTCGAGGTCATCGAGGACGACGCCGAGGAGACCGGGGCCCCCGCGGCCGCGGCCGACGAGGCCGGCGACGACAAGTCCGAGGAAGCCAAGTAGGCTTCGCGCCCGGCGTGCACGGGCCCCGACCGACCCCTCGGGCCGGTCGGGGCCCGATGTGTTCGCTGGTGGAAGAAAGTGCTGTACGGGCCCTGCGCCACCCTGCGCTCAAAGCGAACAGGGACGGTATCCGGACGAGCCCGGCTTCCGTCGGCGTTAGTGTCGCTGTATCGCAACCGTTTCGATTCCGGAGCAGGTGACGAGAGTGCCGCCGACCTTTGATGAGTCCCCGCGATTCGACGCTCGTACGTCCGAGTCGCAGATTTCCCCTTTTATTGAGCAGACGCCTCAGCGCCTGTTGCGCCAGCGAATCGTTTTCCTCGGCCAGCAGGTCGACGACGAGATCGCCAACCGCCTGGTTGGTGAGCTCCTGCTGCTGTCCGCCGAGGACCGCCAGCGGGACATCACCCTGTACATCAACTCGCCGGGTGGGTCCGTGACCGCGGGCATGGCGATCTACGACGTCATGCAGTACATCCCCAACGATGTCCGTACCGTCGGCATCGGCATGGCCGCGTCCATGGGCCAGATGCTCCTGTGCGCCGGCGCCCCCGGCAAGCGCTACGCGCTGCCGCACACCCGCGTCATGATGCACCAGCCGTCCGGTGGTATCGGGGGCACCGCCTCCGACATCCGGATCCTGGCAGACCAGCTGCTGTACGTGAAGAAGATGTTCATCGAGAAGATCTCCGAGCACACGGGGCAGACGGTCGAGCAGATCGAGAAGGACGCCGACCGCGACCGCTGGTTCACCGCTCAGGCGGCCAAGGAGTACGGCTTCATCGACGAGGTGCTCGAGGGCACCCTCGACGTGACCAGGTGACCGTACCCAGAGTTGACCCGTCGGACCTGGTCCCAGGAACGGCGCAGTGCGTGGAAGGCGTGAAATGACCGAGTACAACCCCAGTCTCATCGGCGGCGCGGCCTCGATGGCTCCCCAGAGCCGCTACGTCCTGCCGTCCTACGTGGAGCGGACGTCGTACGGCGTCAAGGAGATGAATCCGTACAACAAGCTCTTCGAGGAGCGGATCATCTTCGTCGGCGTGCAGATCGACGACACGTCGGCCAACGACCTGATGGCCCAGCTCATCACCCTTGAGCAGCTCGACTCCGAGCGGGACATCCAGATGTACATCAACTCGCCCGGAGGGTCTTTCACGTCCCTCATGGCGATCTACGACACGATGCAGTTCGTGCGCCCCGACATCCAGACGGTGTGCATCGGCCAGGCCGCGTCGGCAGCCGCGATCCTGCTCGCGGGAGGCACGGCCGGGAAGCGCGGCGCGCTCCCCAACGCCCGGATCCTGATCCACCAGCCCGCGACCGAGGGCATGCACGGCCAGGCCAGCGACATCGAGATCCAGGCGAACGAGATCACCCGTATCCGTACGCAGCTGGAGACCACCCTGGCCCGCCACACCGGTCGTACGCCGGAGCAGGTCTCCAAGGACATCGAGCGGGACAAGATCCTCACGGCGGAGGAGGCCAAGGAGTACGGCATCATCGACTTCGTGCTGCCGTACCGCAAGGCCTCCCTCAAGTAGGGGTGTGACGGAGCCGAAAGTCCTTCCGCGGCCCCCTGGGAACGGGGTGTTCCGCCGGGGATTCTCGGCAGTGGTGAAGCGTGGGCCGGACCGGCCCTTGACCCGCCTGGGGGAGCCCGGTGGTGAAGCCGGTCCGGTTTTTCGCTTAGTCTGGCGGAGAGCGACACACAGATCGCCCCGTCCGTGACCTTCGTGGACGGGTACGGGAGATTCGACTTCCGTGCGGTTTCGCGTCAGAGCGGCACCGGCGGGGCGGCCTTAGTTTTGAGGAGTGGCTGGGTGGCACGCATCGGCGACGGCGGGGACCTGCTGAAGTGCTCATTCTGCGGTAAGAGCCAGAAGCAGGTGAAGAAGCTCATCGCCGGCCCCGGCGTGTACATCTGCGATGAGTGCATCGATCTGTGCAACGAGATCATCGAAGAGGAACTCGCCGACGCCACCGAGCTGTCGTGGGACTCGTTGCCGAAGCCGCGGGAGATCTACGAGTTCCTGGACTCGTATGTGATCGGTCAGGACCAGGCGAAGAAGGCCTTGTCGGTGGCGGTGTACAACCACTACAAGCGTGTGCGGTCGGAGGGTGAGCGTCCGGGGTCGGAGGGCGTGGAGATCGCGAAGTCCAACATCTTGCTGTTGGGTCCGACGGGGTCGGGGAAGACGCTGTTGGCGCAGACGTTGGCGCGGATCCTGAATGTGCCGTTCGCGATCGCGGACGCGACGGCGCTGACGGAGGCGGGGTATGTGGGGGAGGATGTGGAGAACATCCTGCTCAAGTTGATCCAGGCGGCTGATTACGATGTGAAGAAGGCCGAGACGGGGATCATCTATATCGATGAGGTCGACAAGGTCGCGCGTAAGAGTGAGAATCCCTCGATCACGCGTGATGTGTCGGGTGAGGGTGTGCAGCAGGCGTTGTTGAAGATCTTGGAGGGGACGACGGCGAGTGTGCCGCCCCAGGGTGGGCGCAAGCATCCGCACCAGGAGTTCATTCAGATCGATACGACGAATGTGTTGTTCATCTGTGGTGGGGCGTTCGCGGGTCTGGAGAAGATCATCGAGTCGCGGACGGGTCAGCAGGGGATGGGGTTCAATGCGGTTCTGCGGCCTCGGGGTGAGGTGGCGGAGTCGGGGTTGTTCGGTGAGGTGATGCCGGAGGATCTGTTGAAGTTCGGGATGATTCCGGAGTTCATCGGTCGGTTGCCGGTGATCACGAGTGTGGATGATCTGGATCGTGGGGCGTTGATCCGGATTTTGACGGAGCCGCGTAATGCGTTGGTGAAGCAGTATCAGCGGTTGTTCGAGTTGGACGGTGTGGGGTTGGAGTTCACGCCGGAGGCTTTGGAGGCGATTGCTGAGCAGGGGATTATTCGGGGGACGGGTGCGCGTGGGTTGCGGGCGATCATCGAGGAGGTGTTGTTGTCGGTGATGTACGAGGTGCCTTCGCGTGAGGATGTGGGGCAGGTGATCATCAGTCGGGAGACGGTGATCGACAACGTGAACCCCACGATCGTGCCGCGCATCCGCACCGAGCAGAACAGGCGGCGCCGCGACCGCTCGGCCTGACCCCGGCGGTCCCCGCTCCGTGGGGCGGACGGCAGGAGCGTGTCCCGGGGGACACGCGGCCTTCGTGCCGCCCCGAGCGCGCCCCCCGGTGTGAGACTTGCGGGGGAGGTGGGCGCATGGTCGACGGGTCCCCGATCGGTGAGGGCGAGCTCCTGTTCGAGGAGCTGGTCAGGTCCGTGCACGGCTGCGGGCCGATCGAGGTCCTGGAGGCGGCCGAGCGCTACGGCCAGGCCATCGGCCTCACGGCGGTCACCGTCCACGTGGTCGACATCCAGCAGAACCTCCTCTTCCCCCTCACCGGCGGACCCCCGCTCGGCGTCGACTCCACCGAGGCGGGGGAGGCCTACCGCTCCGACACGCTGCGGCTGGACGAGGGGGGCGACGGCGAACTGAGCCTGTGGCTCCCCCTGCGCGACGGCGCCGACCGCATGGGCGTCCTGCACGTCAGGACGGAGTCCCTGGACGAGCCCACCCTGCGCCGCTGCCAGACGCTGGCCTCCCTCCTGGCCCTGGTGGTCACCTCCAAACGCGCCTACAGCGACACCTACGTCCGCCACACCCGCACGCGGCCGGTGCAGCTGCGCACCGAGATGCTGCGCGCCTTCCTGCCGCCGCGCACGCTCGGCACCACGCGGGGGGTGTCCACCGCCGTCCTCGAACCCGCCTACGAGCTCGGCGGCGACGCCTTCGACCACTCGATCACGAAGGACACCCTGCACGCCGTCATCCTCGACGCGATGGGCCACGACCTGGCCTCCGGCCTGACCGCGTCGGTGGCCATGGCCGGGGCCCGCAGCGCCAGGCGCAACGGGGCCGACCTCGCCGAGCTCACCGCGAGTGTGGAGAAGGCCCTGCTCCAGTGGCTTCCCGAACGCTTCTGCACGGGTGTCTTCGCCACCCTGGAGCTGGCCGACGGGATGTTCTCCTGGGCCAACTGCGCCCACCCCACGCCCCTGCTCATCCGGGACCGCCGCCTGGTGCCCGGGGCCCTGGACCGGGAACCGGAGGTGCCCCTCGGCCTCGGCGGCGTCCTGGGCGGGACCGAGGCGCGCACCGTCCACCGCGTCCGGCTCGAACCCGGAGACCAGGTGCTGCTCTACACCGACGGCGTGACCGAGGCCCACGACAGCGAGGGGCGGATGTTCGGCCTCGAGCAGTTCGCGGACTTCGTCATCCGTGCGGCCTCCGCCGACGAGCCCGCCCCCGAGACCCTGCGGCGCCTCATCCACGCCATCCACGAGCACCAGCGCGGCAGCTTCACCGACGACGCCACCATCATGCTGCTGGAATGGCACCCGGACGGCCGCGGGGCGCCGCGCTCCCGGGGGTGCTGAGGAACCGCCCTGTGGGCCCGGCCGCGCCGCCGCGCCGGGGGCGGCGCGCCGCGGCCGTCGTCACCACAGGGCCAGCACCCTGCTCGGCCCGCCGGAGGCGTCCAGCCCCGGCATCACCCCGATGCTGAGCAGGGCTCCGGTCGGCGGCAGCCGGTCCAGTCCCGTCAGCGACTCCAGCCCCCACCGGTCGGCGCGGCCGAGCACCTCGTGCGCGGCGAAGTCCGTGGAGCGACCCGGGTCGGTGCTCAGCGTGTCGACCCCCACCCCGGCGACCCGCCTCCGGGCGACCAGGAACTCGCACGCCTCCGCGCCGAAGCCGGGGAAGTGCCACGAGCCGTCGGCCGCCACCCCGCGCACCGCCTCGTCCCCCCGCGCCCAGCGGGCGCTCCACCCCGAGTTCATCAGCACCGCCGCCCCGGCCGGGATCTCCCCGTGCGCCCGCTCGAACGCCAGGACGTCGTCCACCGTGACCGTGGTGTCCGGATCCTCCGCGGCGCGGGCCCTGACGTCGATGACGGCGGCGGGCGCGACCAGCTCCTCCGGCCGGATGTCGGGGACCAGGCGGCCGCCGCCGATCACGTGCCCGGGGGCGTCCAGGTGCGTCCCCGTGTGCTCACCGAACGTCCACTGCTGCACGTAGAGGCCGAACTCCCCCTCGGGGGCGGCCTCGGAGACCGTCTCCCGCACGGGTTTCACGTCGTCCCACCCGGCCATCGTCGGCGAGATCACGTGGCTCAGGTCGGCCACCCGGTGGAAGGCCCGGGGCCACGGAAGGGGGCCGGGCGGCGGGGGCGGGGGGCCGGCCGGGGCGGAGTCGGACAGGCCGTTCCGCGCGCGGACGGTCTCACCGGTTCCGTGGAGGCACATGGGGTCCCTTTCGTGTCGTGTCCTCTGCCGTATGCCCGGGCGGGGACCGGGACAACCTGTGCGCGGCCCCCTGTGGACGGGCTCCGACACGCTACCGGGCGCGGCGGTCGGCGGGCGGCGGAACCGCGCGGGCCCCGCGTCAGCTGCCGTCCTCGGCGGCGACGGTGTCGAACACCAGGTCGCCCCAGCTCTCCGGGGCGGTGCCGATGGCGCCGATCTCGGCCATGAACGAGCCGATCCTCTCCAGGCCCTGCGGCGCGGTCGTGTACTCGATGCCGTCCCGGCCCAGGTGCTCCAGGTACTCCTCCGCCGTGACCGCCCCGTTCTCGGCCTCGGACAGGATGCGGGCGGCCGCCTCGGGGTCCCCGGTGATCAGCTCGTTGGCGCGTTCCACGCAGGCGTGCAGGGCCTCGACGACGTCGGGGTTCTCCTCCGCGTAGTCCTCCATGGCGGTGACCACGTTGAAGCCGTGCGGACCGCCGAGGACCTCGTAGCTGTCGAGGAGCACCCGCGCGCCCTCGGCCTCGGCCTGGTACTGGAACGGCGGAGCGGTGACCGCCGCCGCGATCTGTCCGCTGAGCAGGGCCTGGAGGGCGTCGGGGTGGGGCATGGCCACCAGGTTGCCGGTGAACCGGTCCGGGTCGCCGAACTCCTCCCGGGCGGCGTGCGCCAGCACGATCGACTGGATCGAGCCCGGTTGGGGCGAGGAGATGCGGTCGGCGCCGGTGATGTCGGACAGGCTCCGGATGCGGTCGTCCGTGGTGACCATCCACAGCGGCATGTTGTTCAGGCCGGTGACGACCTTCCACGGGACGCCGCTGTCGCGTGCCTGGAGGAAGGGCGCCAGGCCGCCGGTGCCCGCCTGGAGGCTGCCCGCGAGCATGCCGTCCCGGCTCGCCGAGCCCCCGCTCAGCACCTGCCACTCGACGGTGCGGTCGGGCAGTGCCTCCGCCAGCCACCCCCTGGCCTCGACGACGGTCAGCGACGCGTAGCTGAGCCCGTATCCGGTGGCGATCGCCACCGTGCCGGACCCGTCCGAGGCCCCGGAGCCGTCGGAGCACCCCGCGGCGCCCACGACGGCGGCGCCCGCGAGCAGGCCGAGGCCGCCGCGGAGCACGTCGCGGCGTCCGGGGGACCGTGGTGTACGGATGGCGGTCACAGGGCGGCTCCCTCTTTCATGCCCCAGCGGACGACGGTCCGCCGCTCCAGCAGTGTGAACAGCAGGTCCAGCGCGATCCCGATCAGCGCGATGGTCACCAGGCCCGCGAAGACGTCCGGGATGTCCAGGTGGAAGCGGGCCTCGTTGATGAAGAACCCGAGCCCTCCCTGCGCGCCCGCGACCCCGAAGACCAGCTCGGCGGCGATGACGGTGCGCCAGCCGAACGCCCAGCCCGTCCTGACCCCGGCGACGGTGTGCGGCAGGGCCGCGGGCAGGTGCACGTCCCGGATCAGCCGCCACGAGCGCAGGCCGAGGCTGCGGCCGACCATGAGCGTGGTGGCCGGGACGGTGCGGAAGCCCATGCCGATGTTGACCGCCATCGGCCACAGGACGGCGTTGGCCACCACGAACACCAGGGCGGTCTCGTCGAGGCCGAACCACAGCATGGCCAGGGGCAGGATCGCCACCGACGGCAGGGGGTTGACCATCGCGGTGAGCAGCGTCAGCAGGTCGTCGCCGAAGCGCGTGGCGACCGCGAGGGCGGTGAGCACGACGGCCAGCGCCGTGCCGATGAGCATCCCCAGGCCGAGGATCCGCAGGGTGGTGAGGGTGGGTCCCACCAGGGCGCCGCCGCCCCACCCCTCCGCGAACGCGGCGGCCACGTCCCAGGGCCCCGCGAAGACGAGCGGACTGACGCCGGCGGCGACCACGTACAACTGCCACACCCCGAGCAGCGCCACCAGGAGGGCGCTCCTGCGCAGGCCGACGGGAAGCCGCGACCAGGGGCCGTCCGACCGCCGGCCCCCTGCGCCGGCGTCGGCGGGCGGCGCGGTCTCAGTCGAGGACGGCACGGCCGGCCTCCTCCCTGTCGTCGGAGAGCAGCGCGCGCAGGCGGCGGCGCGCCGCGGTGAACCCCTCGGTGTCCGGGCTGTCCAGGCCGGCGACGTCGAGGGTCTCCACGACGGACGAGGGGCGCCCGCCCAGCACCACCACCCGGTCGCCGAGCAGCACGGCCTCGTCGATGCTGTGGGTGACGAAGAGGATGCTCACGCGGGTGCGCCGGGCCAGTCCGGCCAGTTCCGCCTGGAGGCGTCCGCGCGTCTGGGCGTCGAGGGCGCCGAAGGGTTCGTCCATCAGCAGCATGCGGGGCTCCAGGGCGAACGCGCGGGCGATCGCGACGCGCTGCTTCATGCCCCCCGAGAGCTGGTGGGGGTGGCGGTCCAGGGCGTGTCCGAGCCCCATCAGCTCCAGCTGGGCCGTGGCCCGTGCGCGCGCCTCGTCGCGCGGCGTGCCGGTCGCGCGCAGCGCGTAGGCGACGTTGCCGAGGACGGTGCGCCAGGGGAAGAGCTGGTCCAGTTCCTGGAAGACCACGGCCCGGTCCGGGGCGGGGCCCTCCACCTCCGCGCCGTGGAAGGAGATCCGCCCGGCGGAGGGGGTGAGGAAGCCGGCGACGGCCTTGAGGACGGTGGACTTCCCGCAGCCGGAACGGCCGATCAGCATCACGGTCTCGCCGTGGCCGACGGTGAGGTCGGCGCCGGCGACCGCCGGTACGCGGCCGCCCGGGCCCGGGTACCCGATCGCGACCCCGTCGACGGACAGGAGCGGTTCTGCGCCCATCGGGACTCCTCTCTCGTTGCGCGGTGTCGTGGCCGGCGGGTGCGCGGCGCCATCTTCCGACTAAAGCAGTAGGAAATATAGACTATTTGGGCGGGTCCGGCCACCGCGTCGACGCACGGGGGGCTGTAGGGGCGGCGGTGGATCAGGGCCTGTGCAGGTCAGGCGTGGTGCCCGGGCGGCCCGGGGCGGTCGGCGCCGGCTCGGCCGCGGGCGGTGTCAGTGCCGCGCCGGGACGGCGCGGAGGTTCCGGACGGGGCGCACCATGAGCAGCACCAGGCCCACCACGAGGGTGGCCGCCCCGCCGACGAGCAGGAGGGGCCGCGCCCCGAAGAGCTCCGCGGCCGGTCCCGCCAGGGCCTGCCCCACGGGCATCATCGCCAGGGAGCCCGCCATCTCGTAGGAGTGGATCCGGCCGAGGACCGGGCGGGGGGTGTGGGTCTGCACGCTGGTGCTCCACATGACGCCCCAGAAGCCCATCATCGCGCCGCTGACCGCCGCACCCAGGGCCAGCGCGGACGCCGGGAGGCCCAGCCCGACGCTGACGGAGAACGCTCCGGCGCCGAACAGCGCGAGCGTGCCCGCCCGGAGGGGGAACCGCGGCCGCACCCGCATCGCCACCAGGCCGCCCAGGGCCGTGCCGCCGCCCAGGGCGGAACTGACGAGTCCGAACGCCTGGGCGCCGTGGCCGGTGATGATCTCACTCGCGGTCAGGGGGACCTGAGGTCCCCACATGCTCACCATCAGCACCATCCACAACAGGATCACCGACCACATCCAGGTGCGGCTGCGGAACTCGCGCCACCCCTCCGCCAGGTCGGCGGCGTAACCGGGCCCCTGGCCCCGCCGTCTGACCGTCCCGGGCAGTCGGACGAACCCCAGCAGGACCGCCCCCACCGCGTAGGCGCCCGCGTGGACGGCCAGGACGCCGGCGGCGGAGAACAGGGCCACCAGCAGCCCGGCCACGGCCGGGCCCAGCAGCATGGCGAGGGCCTCGGCGGTGCGGATGACCGCGTTCGCCCCGTGCACGTCCCCGGACACCCGCGGGATCACCGAGCCCACGCCCGGCTGGAACGCGCCTGCGGCGATCCCGTTCACGGCGCCGATCACGCAGATCTGCCACAGCACCACGTGCCCGGTCAGGAAGAGGACCGCCACCGTGCCCTGGGTCGCCACGCGCACCAGGTCGGCCGCGATCATCAGCCGGCGCGCCCCCCAGCGGTCGGACAGCACTCCGCCGAAGACCACGAAGGCCACGAAGCACGCGGAGAAGGACGCCATCGCCAGGCCGATCCCGCCGGCCCCGTGTCCGTGCGCGATCAGCCCGGCCGACAGGGCGACGGGCAGCATCCCGTCACCGAGCTTGGCCACGACGCGGGCGGAGAAGAACAAGGAGAAGTTCCGCGACCACAGCTTCCGTCCGCCGCCCGACCGCCACACGCCTTCGACCTGCTCCGACAGTGCGCCGCGCCCCATATTTCCCGCTTTCCTTCGATCGGACCCGGTTCGTCCGAGCGGTTCGCCACCCTACCGGTCCAGACCAGTTGGCGGGGATCTTGCGGGAATCGGGAAGACGATCGAGGAAAACTGTCCCGACCCGGGGCGCTCCAGTAACTTGGCTCACACGCGGCCGCGGAGGAGAGGACCCCTATGCCCCTGGAGCAGAGCGCCGACTGGTGGAAGTCCAGCGTCGTCTACCAGATCTATCCGAGCAGCTTCCACGACAGCGACGGCGACGGGGTCGGCGACCTTCCCGGCGTCATCGCCAGGCTCGACTACCTGAAACTCCTGGGCGTCGACGTCGTGTGGCTCTCACCCGTCTACCCCTCGCCGTGGGACGACAACGGGTACGACATCAGCGACTACCGGGACATCCACCCCCGGTTCGGCACCCTGGAGGACTGGGACCGGCTGCGCGACGGGCTGCACGAGCGCGGGATGCGCCTGGTGATGGACCTGGTCGTCAACCACACCAGCGACGAGCACCCGTGGTTCACCGCCTCCCGCGCGGGGGACCCCGACAAGCGCGACTTCTACTTCTGGAGGCCCGGGCGCGACGGCGGGCCGCCCAACAACTGGGGCTCGGTGTTCTCCGGCCCCGCCTGGACCCAGGACGAGGCCACCGGCGAGTACTACCTGCACCTGTTCACCCGGCGCCAGCCCGATCTGAACTGGGAGAACCCACGGGTGCGCGAGGCCGTCCACGACGTGGCGCGCTGGTGGCTGGACCGGGGCGCCGACGGGTTCCGCATGGACGTGATCAACTTCGTCTCCAAGACGCGGCAGATGCCCGACGGCCCGGTCTCGGGGGAGCACGGGCACGGGTCCTTCGCCGAGTACGCCGTGAACGGCCCCCGCCTGCACGAGTTCCTGCACGAGATGCACAGGGAGGTCTTCGCGGGCAGGGACGTGCTCACCGTCGGCGAGATGCCCGGGGTGGACGTGGCGCAGGCCCGCGTGCACACCGACCCCGCCAACCGCGAGCTCGACATGGTGTTCCAGTTCGAGCACGTGGAACTCGACCACGGGCCCGGCGGCAAGTTCGACCCGCGCCCCCTGGACCTGCGCGATCTCAAGCGCTCCCTCAACCGCTGGCAGGAGGGCCTGGGCGGGACCGGCTGGAACAGCCTGTACTGGAACAACCACGACCAGCCCCGGGCGGTGTCGCGCTTCGGGGACGAGCGGTACCGGGTCGAGTCGGCGACCGCCCTGGCCACGACCCTGCACATGATGAAGGGGACGCCGTACGTCTACCAGGGCGAGGAGCTGGGGATGACCAACGCCCACCTCGCCGACATCGGCGACTACCGGGACGTGGAGACCCTCAACTACCACCGCGCCGCGGTGGAGGGCGGCAGGGTGGACGCGGACGCCGCCATGGCGGGCATCGCCCGGATGAGCCGGGACAACGCGCGCACGCCCATGCAGTGGGACGCCTCGCCCAACGCCGGGTTCACCACCGGTACGCCGTGGATCGGGGTCAACCCCAACCACGTCGAGATCAACGCGGAGGCGGCCGTCGCCGACCGGGGCTCGGTGTTCCACTACTACCGGCGCCTGATCGCGCTGCGCAAGGAGCACCCGGTGATCGTGCACGGCCGGTTCGAGCCCCTGGCGGAGGAGGACCCCGCGGTGTACGCCTACACCCGGACCCTGGACGACCGGGTGCTGACGGTACTGGTGAACTGGGGCGCCGACACGGCTCAGCTGGACCTGGACCCCAAGGTCGCCGGGCGCGATCCCGAACGGCTGATCGGCAACTACCCCGAGGAGGACGGGCTGTTCGCGCCCCTGCGTCCCTGGGAGGCCCGCGTCCACCTGGGGAGGTCCTGACCCTCCTGCCCGCCGGCCCGGGGTCCGGACCCCGGGCCGGGGCGTGCTCCTGCGACGCCTGACCTGGGGCGGAGTCCGTCCGGCGGGTTCAGAATTTTTGAAATCCGTGGGAAGTGAGGTTAGACTAACCTTTGTTCTGTCGGGGTTCTCCCGTTTCGTCCTCCGTGTTTCCCCTCGGGGCCGATAGCCCCTGCGCGGAACGGGCCCGCCGGGTACGACGCGGCCACCCTCATGACGAAGAAAGCAGTGTGAGCATGGCCTCCACCTTCCACCGCGCCAGCGGCATCGGACTCACCGCCCTCCTCGCCCTCGGCCTCACGGCCTGCGGCGGCGCCGAGGAGGACACCGGCGGGAGCGGCGGCGGGAGCGGCGGCACGGCGGGCGGCGCGTTCCCGGTCAGCATCGAGAGCGCCCTCGGCACCGCCGAGATCCCCGAGCAGCCCGAGCGCGTCGTCACCCTCGGGCAGGGCTCGGCGGAGACCGCCATCGCCCTGGGCGTCGTCCCGGTCGGCGTCGAGAGCTACGAGTGGGGCAGCGACGGCACCGGGTACCTCCCCTGGATCCACGAGGCCGTCACCGGGTCCGGCGAGGAGCTGCCCGAGCAGTTCGCCGGCGCCGACGACATCGACTTCGAGGCGATCATCGAGCTGGCCCCCGACGTCATCCTCGCCCCCTGGTCCGGCGTCACCCAGGAGCAGTACGACATCCTGAGCGACATCGCCCCCACGGTCGCCTACCCCGAGCTCCCCTGGAGCACCGACTGGGACCAGCAGATCGAGATCATCGGCGAGGCGCTGGGGCAGCCCGAGGAGGCGCAGGGCCTCATCGGGGACATCGAGACCCAGTTCGAGGAGGCGGCCGCGGCCAACGAGCAGTTCGCCGACCTCACCTTCTCCTACGTCTACACCGACGGCCCCGGCACGCTCGGCGTCTTCCTCCCCGACGAGCAGCGCGTCGCCATGGTGCGCGGCCTGGGCCTGACCGTCGACCCCGTCGTCGAGACCTTCCCCGAGACCGAGGGCACCGACTCCGCCATCATCGGCCTGGAGAACGCCGACCAGCTCGCCGACAGCGACCTGCTCTTCACGTTCTACACCGACGACGAGACGCGCGCCGAGATCGAGGCGCAGGACCTCTACGCGGCGATCCCCGCCGTCGAGAGCGGAGCCGTGGTCGCCGCCGAGGACACCTCCTTCGTCACCGCGTCCTCGATCATCAACCCGCTCACCGTCCCCTGGGTCATCGAGCGCTACGTGCCCATGATCGAAGAGGCCGCGGCCAACGCCGACAGCTGATCCCACCGACAGGGCGAACGTGAAGACACTCACGGCTCCGTCCCGCCCGGGCCCCGCCCGCGCCGTGCTCATGCTCGGCGCGGGCGCCGCGGCCCTCGCCGGGGCGGTCCTCCTCAGCCTCGTCATGGGCAGCAAGCCCACCTCCCCCACGGAGGTGTGGCAGGTGCTGACGGGCGGGGCGGACCCCTTCACCACCACCGTGGTGGAGAGCCGCTACCCCCGTACCCTCCTCGGCATCGTCGCCGGGGCGGCCCTCGCCCTGGCGGGCACCCTCATGCAGGGCATCACACGCAACCCCCTCGCCGACCCGGGCCTCCTGGGCGTCAACGCGGGCGCCGCCGCCGCGGTGGTCACCGCCACCGCGCTGCTCGGCCCCACCTCCGTCGCCGGCACGGTCTGGTGGGCGCTGCCCGGCGCACTCGCCGCCGGACTGGCCGCCTACACCGTGGGCAGCCGGGGCGGCGACGGCGGGCTGGTGCGCCTCGTCCTGGCCGGAGCGGTGGTCTCCGCCGTGCTCAACGCCTACGTCCAGGCGGTGGCGCTGAGCATGCCCGAGACCTTCGACAGCTACCGCTACTGGGTCGTCGGCTCCCTGGGCGGACGCGGCTACGACGTCGTCCTGTCCGTGCTGCCCGTCATCGGCGTCGGCGTCCTGCTGGCGTTCCTCGTCGCGGGCGGCCTCAACGCCCTGGCCCTGGGGGAGGAGGCGGCGATCGCCACGGGGGCGAACACCGTGTGGATCCGCTCGGCGGGGCTGGTCGCGGGCGCCGTGCTCGCCGCGGGGGCCACCGCGGCGGCGGGCCCCATCGCCTTCGTCGGCCTCGCCGTCCCCCACGTGGTGCGGGCCCTGGTCGGCGTGGACTTCCGCGTCCAGGTGCCCTTCGCCCTGCTGGTCGGACCCACCCTGCTGCTGGCCGCCGACGTCGTCGGCCGCACGATCGTCCGCCCCACGGAGCTGATGGTCGGCGTGGTCACCGCGTTCGTCGGCGCCCCCGTCCTGCTGTACGCGGTCAGGAAGATGCGGAGCGCCTCATGACCCGGTCCACCACCCGGACGCGGCGGCCGCGGCCGCCGCGCGGGGCCGCCCCGCCCGTGCTCGCGCTCGGGCCGGTCGCCCTGCCCGTCCACCCGCGCTCCGTGCTGTGCGCGGTCCTCCTCCTGGTGCTCGTGGCCGCCGCCGCGGCGGCCACCCTCGCCATGGGCAGGCTCGGCATCCCCCTCACCCGCCTGCCCGCCGTGGTCACGGGCGCGGGCGAGGCCACCGAGGCGTTCGTCCTCGGACGGCTGCGCGGCCCCCGCCTGGCCGTCGCCGTGGGCACCGGGGCCGCGCTCGGCCTGGCCGGCGCGCTCTTCCAGTCCGTCACCCGCAACCCGCTGGGCAGCCCGGACGTCATCGGCCTCGGGGCGGGGGCCGGGGCGGGGGCCGCCTTCGCCGCCCTCGTCCTGCCCGGCGTCGTCCCCGTGCCGATGGGCGCCCTCGCGGGAGCGGCCCTGGCCATGGCCGTGGTGGCCGCGGCCACCGGAACCGGGCTGCGCCACCCGGGGCGCCTCATCGTCGCCGGGATCGGCGTGGCCGCGATGGCCCAGGCGTTCACGCACTTCGTGGTGTCCGTGATGGCCCGCGACCAGGCCGGTGTCCTCTCCGCCTACGTCAACGGCAGCCTGGGCGCCAGGGCGTGGGAGCACGCCTGGACCATCTGGGCGGTCCTGCTCCTGGCACTGCCCTTCGTGGCGGCGCTGGCGGGCCCCGTCACCGTCAACGAGATGGGCGACGAGCTGGCCGACGCCCTCGGCGCGCGCGCCTCCGCGACCCGGACCGGGGCGGTCGTCCTGTCGGTGGTGCTCTCGGCCGCCGCCGTGAGCGTCGCCGGACCGATCGCGTTCGTGTCCTTGACCGCCCCGCAGATCGCCCGCAGGCTCAGCGGGGCCCCCGGCCCCAACCTTGCGCTGTCGGCCCTGGTCGGCGCGCTCCTGCTGGTGGCGGCCGACCTGGCCGTGCAGCAGTCGCCGGTGGGCGACGGACTGCCGGTCGGGATCTTCACCATGGGGTTCGGGGGCGTCTACCTGGGCTACCTGCTGGTTCGTGAATGGCGAAAGGGTGTGCTGTGAGTCCGGTACTGTCCGCGGAGGGCCTCACGCTGGGGTACGGGGCCGATCCGGTCGTGCGCGACCTGGACCTCGGTGTGGCCGAGGGGGAGTTCACCGTCATCGTCGGCCCCAACGGGTGCGGCAAGTCGACGCTGCTCAAGGCGCTGGGCCGGGTGAACAAGCCGATGTCGGGCCGGGTGCTCCTCAACGGCCAGGACATCCGGGGGCTG
Organism: Nocardiopsis sp. NPDC055824; assembly: GCF_053616335.1. Classification (NCBI taxonomy): domain Bacteria; kingdom Bacillati; phylum Actinomycetota; class Actinomycetes; order Streptosporangiales; family Nocardiopsidaceae; genus Nocardiopsis; species Nocardiopsis sp. NPDC055824. The sequence continues at coordinate 15,976 of NZ_JBSHDN010000021.1, read as the reverse complement.
CGCGCCAAGGCGGTCGCCCGCCGGATGGCGCTCCTGCCGCAGAGCCCCGTCGCGCCGGAGGGCATCACCGTGCGCGCCCTCGCCGCTCGCGGGCGCTTCCCCCACCACACGCTGGTGCGGCAGTGGAGCCCCCGGGACGAGACGGCGATCTCCCGGGCACTGGAGCTCACCGGGCTGGCCGGCCTGGCCGACACCCAGGTCGGATCGCTCTCCGGCGGCCAGCGGCAGCGCGCGTGGGTGGCGATGGTCCTGGCGCAGGACACCGGCGTCCTGCTGCTGGACGAGCCGACCACGTTCCTGGACATCGCGCACCAGTACGACCTGCTGGAGCTGTTCGCCGACCTGCACCGCCAGGGGCGCACGATCGTCGCGGTCCTGCACGACCTGGCCCAGGCCGCCCGGTTCGCGACCCGCCTGGTCCTCATGGACGGGGGGAGGGTCGTCGCGGACGGCCCGCCCGGACAGGTCGTGACCGCGGCACTGGTGGAAGAGGTGTTCGGGCTGCCCTGCGACGTGGTGCCCGACCCGCGCACCAGCACGCCGCTGGTCATCCCGCACGAGCGCTCCTGAGGCGGCGCCCTCAGGCGCCTCCCCCGTTCGCCTCCCCCCGGTCCCGCCCGGCCTTGAACTCCTCCCAGTGGGACAGGAGGGTGTCGTGGTAGTCGTCCAGCCAGCTCATGTAGTCGTGCATGTTGCGCAGGCGGTTACGCGCGGGCGGGCTCAGGGAGGGGAGCCGCTCCAGCGCGGACGCCGCGAGGTCCCTCTGCCGGCGCAGGTAGGAGCGCTCGTTGCGCAGGAACCCGCCCCACACGTCCTCGTCCATGGCGACCAGCCGTGAGCGGCTGTCCGGCGCGCCGACCATCTCGACGAAGCCCATCTCGCGCAGGCGGCGCACGGACTGGGACACCGAGCCCCGGCTGACCCGGGCGCCGTCGGCGATCTCCTCGGCGCTCACCGCCTCGCGGTCGGCGAGGAGCAGGTAGCCCACGATGCGCCCCTCGGTCCTGGGGCGGCCCTGCGACTGCCAGTACTCCGAGAACCCGCGGACGAAGTCGTCCCGGAACCCCTCGTCCCCGTCCGTGTCCGCCGCCCCGGTGCTCTCCGCCATGGCAGCCACGATAGCGCCCGGACGTGCCCGGGCGTCCTCGGAAGCGGCCCGGGTCACGGCGAGCGCAGGGACTCCAGCATCCCCGAGAACGCGGCCCAGACGTCGTCCAGGTCGCCGGGGTCCCCGCTCCCGGCCAGCCACAGCGCGGCCTCGTTCATGGCCCCGGAGAGCAGGTGGGCCAGGGGCGGCACCGGCTGGGGGCGCAGGACCCCCGCCCGGACGAGGCCGGTGAGCGCCTCCCGGAGGTGTCGCGCGGACCCGGCCTCGTCCAGGGAGCGCCAGGTGCTCCACCCGAGCACGGCCGGCCCGTCCACCAGCATGATCCGCCGCACGTCCGGAGCCGTGCTCGCGGTGAGGAAGGCCCGGCAGCCCGCGGTCAGCTGGTCCCACGGGTCCCGCCGGGCGTCCGCGGCGGCCGCCACGGCGTCGGCGACCTCGCCCTGGACCTCCTCCAGGACGGCGCGGAAGAGGTCCGGCTTGCCCTCGAAGTGGTGGTAGAGGGCGCCCTTGGTGACGTCGGCCGCCGCCACGATCCCGCTCAGTCCCACGCCTGCGTACCCGTGCTCGGCGAACAGCCGGCGCCCCTCGCGCAGGAGGGCCCTCCTGGTGCGCTCGCGCTGCCTGGCCCGGCTCCCGGTCTCCGCGGTCATGTTCCCCCACCTGTTGACATACCGAAGGTACGCGAATAGCGTACTTCACATACCAAAGGTATGTGAAAGGCGGAGTCATGGAGCTCAGCGGTTTCTACCCGGTCATCGGCACCACCCGGATCCAGGAGGCCAGGGACTTCTACGTGGACCTGTTCGGCTTCGAGGAGACCTTCGCGGCCGACTGGTACGTCAGCCTGCGCCGCCCCGGGCCGCCCGACCGCGAGCTGGCACTGCTCGACCACCGCCACCCCACCGTCCCGGAGGGCTACCGCCGGCCGGCGCAGGGCGTGCTGCTCAACTTCGAGGTGGCGGACGTCGACGCGGAGTGGGAGCGCCTCGTCGTACGCGGCGGACTCCGCCCCGAGCTGGGGATCCGCACCGAGGACTTCGGGCAGCGGCACTTCATCGTGGCCGACCCCTCCGGGGTGCTCGTCGACGTCATCACGCCCGTCCCGCCCACGGGCGGCTACGAGGAGAACTACACCGACTCCTGACGGGGCCCTCCGCGCGGGAGGGGCCCGGACGGGTCTGGTCGGGCGCCCCTCGCGGGGGTACGGTCGGGTCGGTGGCAATGCCGACGGGACAGGGGGCGCACACCGTGGAGATGACACTGGACCAGGCCTCGCGACTGGCGTGGTCCGTCCACGCCGGGCAGGTGGACCGCGCCGGGCGCCCCTACAGCGAGCACGTGTTCGCGGTCCGCGACCTGCTGGCCCCCCACGGGGTGCACGCCCAGATGGCCGGGGTCCTGCACGACGTCCTGGAGGACACCCCCGTCACCGCCGACGACCTGCGCGGACGCGGCTGTCCCGAGGCGGTCGTCCGGGCGGTGGAGTCGGTGAGCCGGAGACCGGGGGAGTCCTACGGGGACCTGGTCCGACGGGCAGCGGCCGACCCCCTGGGGCGCCTGGTCAAGCTCGCCGACAACCGCCACAACTCCGACGAGGGACGACTGGCCGCGCTGCCCGCGGAGCAGGCGGACCGGCTGCGCGCCAAGTACGCACGCGCGCGGGAGATCCTGGAGGGCGGGCTGTCGGCGGTGCCGCCCCTGGGCGGTGCGGCGGGACCGGCCCCGGGGCCGGACCACAGGCGTCCCACGGGACCGGTGGCCACCCCCAGGTCCACCCTCGTGGTCATCTACACCGACCGCGCGGAGGAGTGCCGGTCCTTCTACACCGCTCTCGGTCTGGGCTTCCTCCGCGAACAGCACGGCCGGGGGGCCGTGCACCACGCGGCCGTGCTGGCCGACGGAGTGGTGTTCGAGATCTACCCGGCGACGGCCGAGCGCTCCACGGGCGCCGTCCGCCTGGGGTTCACCGTGAACGGCCGCCTCGCGACGCCTCCCCTGGAGCCCGGCCGCCACACGCTCACCGACCCCGACGGCCGCGCGGTGGACGTGGTCGCCGTCTGAGGGGCCGGGCGGGGCGCCCCGGCGTGTGCGCAAGGTACCAGCCGGTCGGTATGCTTGGCCGACGGGCGTCCTCAGGACGGCGGGGGCACGAAGTGAGGCAGGACATGGCGCGAGCACAGCAGGCGGTCGATCCGGGAACGGGCACCGGGTCCGTCCCCGAGAGGCTGCTGGGGGCGGCGACCAGGCTGTTCGCCGAGCGGGGCTACGAGGGGACCTCCGTCCAGGAGGTGGTCGTCGCCGCGGGCGTCACCAAGGGGGCGATGTACCACTACTTCGGGTCCAAGGACGACCTCCTCTACGAGGTCTACGCCCGGGTCCTGCGCATGCAGACCGAGCACCTGGTCCGGATCGCCGGGCGGGAGGCTCCGGTGGCCGAACGCGTCCACGCGGCCGCGGCCGACGTCATCGTCACCAGCATCGCCAACCTGGACGACACCGTCATCTTCTTCCGCTCCATGCACCAGCTCAGCGAGGAGAAGCAGCGCGCCGTGCGCGCCGAACGGCGCGGCTACCACGAGGTCTTCCGCGACATGGTGGCCCAGGGGCAGAGCGAGGGCGTCTTCCGCGACGACGTCTCCGCGGACCTGGTGGTCAACTACTTCTTCGGGTCGGTCCACCACCTGAGCACCTGGTACCACCCGGGCGGGCCGCTGACCGGCGAGGACGTCGGCCGCCACTTCGCCGACCTGCTCGTCGCGGGGCTGCGCCCGGCGTCCTGAGGACGCCGGACCCGGGACCCGGCGACGGGGGAGCCCGCGGCGCCCGCGGGGCGCCGCGGGCCGTGCTCCTCCGGGCCTCCGCCCCGTGCCCGGGTGTCCCACGGCGCGGGAGCCCCCGGCCGCCGTGCGCGTTCCCGGGGAACGAGGGCACACGCACAGCGACCTCCGGGGCGCCGCGGGCACCCGGGCCGTGCTCGTCCCGGGCCTTCCGTCGCGCTAGCGGTACTTGCGCAGCTCGGCCCGGCCCAGCGAGCGCAGGTGCACCTCGTCGGGGCCGTCGGCCAGCCGCAGGGAGCGCACGCCCGCCATCCAGCCGGCCAGCGGCAGGTCCTGGCTCACCCCGGCGGCCCCGTGCGCCTGGATCGCCTTGTCCATGATCCACTCCACCGTGCGCGGGGTGGCGATCTTGATCGCCTGGATCTCGGTGTGCGCGCCGCGGTTGCCGACCGTGTCCATCAGGTAGGCGGTCTTGAGCACCAGCAGCCGCAGCTGCTCGATCGACACGCGCGCCTCGGCGATCCACTCGCGGACCACGCCCTGCTCCGCCAGGGGCCGCCCGAACGCCACGCGGTCCAGCACGCGCCGGCAGGTGAGCTCCAGGGCCCGCTCGGCCATGCCGATGAGCCGCATGCAGTGGTGGATGCGGCCGGGGCCCAGCCGGGCCTGGGCGATGGCGAACCCCTCGCCCTCCCCGCCGACGAGGTTCTCCGCGGGCACCCGCACGTCCTCGAACAGGACCTCCGCGTGGCCGCCGTGGTCGCTGTCGTCGAAGCCGTACACGGACATGCCGCGCCGCACCGTCAGCCCCGGGGTGTCGCGCGGCACCAGCACCATGCTCTGCTGGCGGTGCCGGTCGGCGTCGGGGTCGGTCTTGCCCATCACGATGAAGACCGCGCACTCGGGGTTGAGCGCGCCGGTGATGAACCACTTGCGCCCGTTGACCACGTACTCGTCACCGTCACGGACAATGCTGGTGGTGATGTTGGTGGCGTCGGAGGAGGCCACCTCCGGCTCGGTCATCGCGAACGCCGAGCGGATGTCCGCGGCCAGCAGGGGTTCCAGCCAGCGCTTCTTCTGCTCGGGGGTGCCGAACATCGTCAGCACCTCCATGTTCCCGGTGTCGGGCGCCGCGCAGTTGAGCGCGGCGGGAGCCAGCCTCGGGCTGCGGCCGGTGATCTCGGCCAGCGGCGCGTACCGGAGGTTGTCCAACCCGCCGTGCTCCGGGTGTCCGGCCAGGAACAGGTTCCACAGCCCCTGTTCGCGCGCCCGAGCCTGGAGCTCGCGCACCACCGGCGCGGTCGACCACCGGTCCTCCCGCGCGGCGAGCTGTTCCTCCAGCACCGCCTCGGCCGGGTAGACGTGTTCGTCCATGAAGGCCAGCAGCCTCTGGCGAAGCTCCTCGGTCCCCTCGTCGTAGGCGAAGTCCATCAGTCCTCCTCGAGCATCGTGTGGGCGCGCTCCACCAGGGGGGCGACCACGTCGCCGATCCGGTCGAAGCCCGCGCCGACGGTCAGTCCCTTGCCGTGCCGGAAGTGGATGCCCTCGGCGATGACGGCGAGCTTGAAGCAGCCCAGGGCCACGTACCACGCGAGCCGGGACACGTCACGGCCGGTCGTGGCCGCGTACATCGCCACCAGCTCCTCCGGCGGGGGGAACCCCTCGGCGGACGTCGCCGGGACCCCGCCGATCCCGACGGGCTGCTGCTGGTACACGAGCATCAGGCCCAGGTCCACGAGCGGGTCGCCGAGCGTGGCCATCTCCCAGTCCAGCACCGCGGTGATGCGCCCCTCCGGGGTCGCCAGCACGTTGTCGAGCCGGTAGTCGCCGTGCACGACGGCGGGGGCCGACGGCTCGGGGAGGGTCGCGGCCAGCTTCGCGCGCAGTTCGTCGATCCCCGGGACGTCCCGGCTGCGCGAGGCCTCCCACTGCTTGCCCCACCTGCGCACCTGGCGTTCCAGGAACCCCTCCGGGCGGCCGAAGCCGCTCAGCCCGACCTCCTCGGGCACCACCGCGTGCAGCACGCCGAGGGTGGCGATGAGCTCCTCGGCGACCCTGCGGGCGGTGCCCGGCCCCAGCGGCGCGATCTCGTCCCGGGTCCGGAAGGGCGTTCCCCCCACGTACTCCATGACGTAGAAGGGCGCGCCCAGCACCTCCGGGTCCTCGCACAGGAGGTGGGTGCGGGGGACCGGTACCCCGGTGTCCCGCAGCGCGGTCATCACCCGGTACTCGCGGGACATGTCGTGGGCGGTCGCCAGCACGTGCCCGAGCGGGGGCCGGCGCACGACCCATTCGCCGGTCCCGTCGCGGACCACGTAGGTCAGGTTGGACCTGCCCCCCGCGACCACCCTTCCGCGCAGCGGTCCCGTGACCAGTCCCGGCCGTGCGGCGTCCAGGTGGGCGCGCAGGCGGTCCAGGTCCAGCCCCGGCAGGCCGGTTCGTTCGTCGCTCATGCGTTCCCCTCGAAGACCTTGGCCTGGAGGCGGCGCATCCCCGCGAGCCAGCGGTCGGTGTCGTTCGCCCTGGCGGCGTAGTGGTCGGCGACCCGGGGGTGGGGCAGGATCAGGAACCGCCTGTCGGCCAGGCCGGCCATCACGGCGTCCGCGACCTCCTCCGGGGTGATGGCCTCCGCCGCCAGGATGGCCTTGCCGGTGTCCCCGGACGCCTCCAGCAGGTTCGTGCGCACCCCGAGCGGGCAGACGCACTGGACGGTGATCCCGCGGTCCCCGTAGGTGGCCGACAGCCATTCGCCGAAGGACAGGGCGGCGTGCTTGGTCACCGAGTACGGCGCGCTGCCCAGCATCGTGAGCAGGCCGGCCGCCGAGACGGTGGACAGGAAGCGTCCGCTGCCCCGCTCCAGCCAGCCGGGCACCAGCTCCCGCGCGGCGCGCACGTGCGCCATGACGTTGACCTGCCAGGCCAGGTCCCAGTCCTGTTCGGAGGCCTCGGGGCCCCCGGCCACCCCCACCCCCGCGTTGGCGGCGTACAGGTCGATGGCGCCCAGGTGGGCCCCGGCCTCGGCGATGAGCGCGGTCACGCCCGCCTCGCTCGCGGCGTCGCCCGGGACCGCGACCCCGCCGATCTCCGCGGCCACGGCCTCGGCCGCGCCCGCGTCGATGTCGTTGACCACCACGCGCGCCCCGGCCCCGGCCAGCCTGCGCGCGATGGCGGCGCCGATGCCGTTGCCCGCGCCGGTGACGACCGCCCCGCTGTCGGTCAGGTCCATGTCACACGCCCCCGGTCAGGGTGACGCCGCCGTCGAGGACGAGCGTGCGGCCGGTGATCCAGGAGGCGTCGTCCGAGAGCAGGAACGCGACCGCGCCCGCGACGTCCTCGGGCACGCCGAGGCGGCCCAGGGGGTACTCGGCGGCGAGCTTCTCCTCGCGTCCCTCGTACAGGGCGGCGGCGAATCTGGTCTTGACCACGGCCGGGGCGACCCCGTTCACGCGGACTCCGGGGCCGAGTTCGACGGCGAGCTCCTCCGTGATGTGCAGGAGCATCGCCTTGGTGGCCCCGTAGAAGCCGATGCCGGGGGCCGGCTTGAGTCCGGCGACCGAGGAGACGTTGACGATCGCCCCTCCGTGCTCGGCCATCCAGGCCTTGTACGCCTTCTGCACCCACGAGATCGCGGACAGGGCGTTGACCTCGAAGATCTTGCGGGCGGCGTCCAGGTCCAGGTCCACCATCCGCCCGTACACCGGGTTGATGCCGGTGTTGTTGACGAACATGTCGACGCTGCCGAAGGCCTCCAGGGTCGCGGCGACGGCCTCGTCCTGGTGGCGCGGGTCGTCCGCCCGACCGGGCACGCCGATGGCGTGCCCGGGTCCGCCCAGGGCCTCGACGGCCTCCTGGAGGGGTTGGGGCTTGCGCGCGGTGACGCACACGCGCGCGCCCTCGTCGACGAGTCGCCGGGCGACGGCCAGGCCGATGCCGCGGCTCGCGCCGGTGACGATGGCGGTCCGGCCGCTGAACCGGGAAGTCATCACGTTCTCCTTAAACCGACTGGTCGGTATGCAACGGAGACTCTATGTCCCCGGAGGCGCGTGCCGCAAGGGGCGCGAGCGGCGCGGAAGCGGGACAATGGCGGCGCGGGCCACCGTCCCCCGCCTCCGAGCCACAGACAGAGGACTCCCCATGACAACCGACGTCGCCGACCGACCGGACCAGCGCCGATACGAGATCACCGCCGACGGCGAGACCGCCGGGTACGCCGAGTACATCCTCACCGGCGAGCTGGTCACCTTCACCCACACCGAGATCGACCCCGCCTTCGAGGGGCGGGGGCTGGGCGGCGCCCTGGTCCGCGGCGCGCTGGACGACGTGCGCTCGCGGGGCCTGGCGGTCCTGCCGCTGTGCCCGTTCGTCAAGGGCTGGATCCAGCGGCACCGCGAGTACGCCGACCTGGTCTACCGGTCCCCGTCCGAGTAGGCCGGCCGGGGGCCCGGGGCCGGCCCCCGCGGGACCTGCGGCCCCGCGGGCCCCGCCGGGGTGGCGGCCGAACGCGCCGGGCCCTGCCGAACTGGTGAATCTACGTCGTAAAGGCAGTGCTCGACCTGTGGCCGCCCGGGGGGATCACGCCCGGGGGTCGAGGGTGAGCTTGCCGGTCGTGCCCCTGGACCGCAGCGCCTCGTGCGCCCGGCGGGCCTCGGCGAGCGGATAGGTCCCGCCGAGCACCGGCTTCAGGTTCCCGGCGGCCACCAGGGAGAAGAGCTCCGCCATCGCCGTCCCCATGACCTCGCCGGGCAGCCGCCACACGTGGGGCAGCCACATGCCGCCCACCGTGGTGGAGTACTTCATCAGGTTGGCCGGCTGGACCGGGCTGGGCAGCTCGCGGGAGGCCATCCCGTAGAACGCCAGGCGGCCGAACGGGGCGAGGGCCCGCACGCTCTCGTCCGTCACCCGGCCGCCGACCATGTCCAGCACGACGTCCACCCGGCGTCCGCCGTTGGCCTCGATCAGGGCCTCGGTCATGTCCGGCGCCGAGGAGTCCACGACGGCGTCCGCGCCCAGCTGCAGCGCCAGTTCGCGCTTCTCCGCGCTGCTCGCCACCGCGACGACCCGTCCCGCGCCGAACCGCTTGGCGAGCTGGACGGCGAGCGTGCCCACGCCCCCGCCCGCCGCGTGCACCACGACCGACTCGCCGGGGTCCAGCCGAGCCGTCTTGCTCAGCAGGACCCACGCGGTGGCGCCCTGGACGACCAGGGCGAGGGCGTCGTCGTCGGTCACCTCGTCGGGGATCTCGAAGCTCATGCCGGGGGCCGCGGTGGCCCGCTCGGCGTAGCCGCCGCTGGAGGACAGGGCGACGACCCTGTGGCCGTCCGGGGTGAGCCCGGCGATCTCCATGCCGGGCACGAGGGGGAGGGACGCGGGCGACAGGTAGCTGTTCTCCGCCTGGTGGGTGTCGGCGTAGTTGACGCCCGAGCGGGTGACGTCGACGAGCACCTCGCCGGGGCCGGGCTCGGGGTCGGGCAGTTCCGCGAGTTCGAGGACCTCGGGGCCGCCGAACTCGGTGATCTGGATGGCGCGCATGGGGACCCTTCGTTCGTGTGCTCATACCGACCGGGTGGTATGTTACCGGCCGCCGTGCGGGCGGAGCGTCCGGCCCGCCGGAGACGGAGGGGTGGGGCCGGGGGGCTTGCGCGCCTATACCTAACGTTGTTAGGTGGGGGTGTCGTGAACCGAGGGAAGGACGCACGTGGACGCCGAGCACACAGTGAGGACGAGGGCCGGACGGGTCCGGGGCACCGTCTCCCAGCGATCCGAGAACGGCGGGGTCACCGTCCACCGCGGCATCCCCTACGCCGCGGCGCCGTTCGGCGACCTCCGCTTCTCGGCGCCCGCCCCCGCACCCGCCTGGGACGGCGTCCGCGACTGCACCGCCTTCGGCCCGCCGCCCCCGCAGGGCGCCCAGCTCCTCGGCGCCGCGCCCTGGAACGCGCGGATGTCCCCGGACTGCCTCTCGCTCACCGTGTGGTCCGCCGCGCGCGAGGGCGACCGCGCGCCCGTCCTGGTGTGGATCCACGGCGGCGCGTACATCGTCGGGGCCTCCTCCGAGGCCGCCTACGACGGCACCGGGCTGGCCGAGAGCGGCCTCGTGGTCGTCGGCGTCAACTACCGGGTCGGCTTCGAGGGCTTCGGCCACGTGCCGGGCCGCCCCGACAACCGGGGCCTGCTCGACCAGGCGGCCGCGCTGCGCTGGGTGCGCGACAACGTCGCGGCCTTCGGCGGCGACCCGGACAACGTCACGGTCGCGGGGGAGTCGGCCGGAGCCGGGTCCGTGGTGTGCCTCATGGCCTCCCCCGTCGCCGACGGGCTCTTCCGCCGGGCGATCGCGCACAGCGTCCCCGGAGACATGATCACCCCGGACACCGCCCGCTCGGTCTCGGAGCGCGTGGCCGGGGCCGCCGGGGTGCCCCTGGACGCCGACGCCCTCGCCGCGCTCGCGCCGGAGGCGGTGCTGGAGGCCGTCGACACCGTGCTCTCCGCCCCGTCCGGCTCCTCCGGCGGCGTGCGCGCCAAGGCCTTCACCTGCTTCGCCCCCGTCGTCGGAGGGCCCGAGCTGCCCCTGCCCCCGCTGGAGGCGGTCGCCGGCGGAGCGGCGGCCGGGGTGGACCTGCTCACCGGCCACAACGCCCACGAGTACCGGCTGTTCACCGAACTGGGGCAGAGCGTGGAGATCGACGACGAGTCGGCCCTCGAGCTGACAGCGGCCCGCCTGGGGCTCGGGGAGGGCGCGGTCGCCGCCTACCGGGCGGCGGACCCCGGGGCCTCCCCGCGCCTGCTGTACGCCGCCATCCAGGGCGACGCCGTGTTCGGCGAGTACACGGTGCGCCTCGCCGAGGCGCACGCCTCCGGCGGGGGACGCGCGCACCTCTTCCGGCTGGCCTTCGAGAGCCCCGCCCTGGGCGGCCGGCTGGGGGCCTGCCACGCGCTGGACCTGCCGTTCGCGTTCGGCAACCTGGACACGGACCTCGCGCTGTTCCTCCTCGACGGCAAGCCCACCGAGGCCCACACGGCCCTGTCCGGGCGCATGGTGGCGGCCTGGCGCGACTTCGCCGCCACGGGGGACCCGGGGTGGCCCGCCGTGACCGCCGGCGCCACCGCGGTGAAGGTGTGGGACGTCGAGGACGCGCTCGGCTCCGCGGACGCGGAGCCCCTGCGCGCGCTCTGGTCGGAGATCCCCCTCACGCCCAGGTAGGAGCGCCCGGCCGCCCCGTGCCCACTGCGACCCTGGCGCTAGCATGAGGCTACGGGGACACGGGGGGTGGCCGATGGTGGGGGACGACGACGTGTCCAAGGCGTTGTCGGAGGCGCGCGACGACGTGGCGCGCTTCCTGATGTCGTACAAGTTCGCCATCGACACCACGATGGCGAAGGTGAACATCCTCAACGAGGAGTTCCGCTACGTCCACGACCACAACCCGATCGAGCACGTCAGCTCGCGGCTGAAGTCGCCCGCCAGCATCATGGAGAAGGCGCGCCGCCGGAACTGCTCGCTGGACCTTGGGGACATCCGGGCCACCATCCTGGACATCGCCGGTATCCGCATCACCTGCAGCTTCGTCTCGGACGTGTACACGATCCGGGACATGCTGGCCGGGCACGAGGACATCCGGGTGACGGAGGTCAAGGACTACGTCGAGGCGCCCAAGGCCAACGGCTACCGCAGCCTGCACCTGCTGGTCGAGACGCCGGTGCGGATGTCCGACCGCACCGAGCAGGTCCCGGTGGAGATCCAGATCCGCACGATCGCGATGGACTTCTGGGCGAGCCTGGAGCACAAGATCTACTACAAGTACGCCAAGGACGTGCCCCGGGACCTGCTCGACGAGCTGAGGGAGGCGGCGGAGACCGCCAACCGGCTCGACGTCACGATGGAGCGCCTGCACAACGAGGTCCGCGAGCTCGGGGACGGGACCGAAGACCGCCTTCCCGGCCCGGAGGAGCTGCGGGCGCTCCCGGTGGCCGAGGACCTGCTCCGCGCCCTGAGCGACCGGGTGCGCGGCGCGAGCGGCTGAGCGCCGCCCGGTCCACGGTGTCATGGGGGCGGGGCCTCCGGGTCACTCGGCCCAGGGCAGGGGGACGGTTCCCTCCTGCCCGACCACAGACGCCCGGCCGCCGGGAACCATGCACACCAGTGCCTCGCCCGGCCCCCTCGCCGGTCTGTATCCTGCGCACCGCGCCGGCGGGGATGACCGCCGCCTGGCCGGCGGCCATCTCGGCCTCCTCCCCGTCGACGCTGACCTCGAACCGTCCGGAGACGGGCATCCACACCTGGTCGCGGTCGATCACGTGCTCGGGCGAGGCCGCGCCCGGCGCCATCCGTACCCGCCAGGTACTCAACCGGTGGCTGCCCCGGCTGGGACCGGCCAGAGCGGACATGACGCCGGCCGGGGTCGTGGTGGTGCGGGTGTCGCTCTCGGTGACGATCAGCAAGGGTCCTCCTGAGTAAACTAGCTTTACTCCTGTGAGTAAAGTCGCTTGACTCGGATGTGTCAAGATGGGTGCATGAACGACCCGCTGGAGCGCACCGAACTGACCTTCCTGCTGGGCATGGCCTTCCAGCTGGTGCTCACCGAGTTCGTGCGCGAGGTCGAGGCCGCGGGTTACGAGGAGCTCCGGCCGATCCACGGGCTCGCCTTCCAGGTGCTTCGGCACGGGGGAGCGACCAGCTCGGAGCTGGCCGAACGCCTGGGCGTGACCAAGCAGGCCGCCGGTCAGATCGTGGCCTACCTCGAGGAGCGCGGCTACGTGCGGCGGGTGGAGCACGCCGAGGGGGGTCGGCGCCGCCTGGTGGTGCTCACCGACCGGGCCGAGAAGCACCTCGCTGTGGCGGGACGCGTCATGCGCGAGCTGGAGGCGCGGGTCGGCGAGCGACTGGGCCCGGATGAGCTCACACTCCTGCGGACCGAGCTGGCCGGGCTCATCCGGGGACTGGCCGGGGCAGACCTGCCCCCGCTGCGCCCCATCTGGTGACCACCCCGAACGCACGAGGGGGAGGGGTCCGTTCAGACCCCTCCCCCTCCTGTCAGGCTGTCACACCGCCGTCCTCCGGGCCGCCTGCCCGGGTGCACCCGCGGGCGGGACCCCCTGCGCGCTCCGGTGCTCCTCGGGCCACCCGGGCGCACCCACAGCAGGGCGCCGTTCGCCCGAGCACAGGTCCGCGGTGAGGACGCCCGCTCGCAAACACCCTCCCGGGCGGCTACTTGCCCAGGCCCGCGCGGCGCAGCGCCTCGGCCATCGCCCCCTGGGGCGCGGGGGCGCTGCGGTTGTTCTGGCCGCCGCCCCGTCGGCCGCCGTCGGCCTTCGGGGCGCCGCCGCGTTCGCCGTTCCCGCCGCCGCGGCGGCGGTCCCCGCCCCGGCCGCCGCGCTCCTCGCGCCCGCCCGGGGCCGGGGCCGCGTCGTCCAGGCGCATGGTCAGCGAGATGCGCTTGCGCGGGATGTCGACGTCCTGCACCTTGACCTTGACGATGTCGCCCGGCTTGACCACCTCGCGCGGGTCCTCGACGAACTTGTCCGAGAGCGCCGACACGTGGACCAGGCCGTCCTGGTGCACGCCCACGTCCACGAACGCGCCGAAGGCGGCGACGTTGGTGACCACGCCCTCCAGGACCATGCCCTGCTCCAGGTCCGACAGCTTCTCGACGCCCTCCTTGAAGGTCGCGGTGGTGAAGGCCGGGCGCGGGTCGCGTCCCGGCTTCTCCAGCTCGGCGAGGATGTCGGTGACCGTCGGCAGGCCGAAGGTGTCGTCCACGAACTCCTCGGGGCGCACCTTGGACAGGACCGCCTTGTCGCCGATCAGCGTCGGCAGGTCCGTCCCCACGCGGTCCAGGATGCGCCGCACCACCGGGTAGGCCTCGGGGTGCACGGCCGAGGTGTCCAGCGGGTCGTCGCCGCCGGGCACGCGCAGGAAGCCCGCGCACTGCTCGAACGCCTTGGGGCCCAGCCGCGGCACGGACCGCAGGGCGTCCCGGCTCCGGAACGGGCCGTTGGCGTCCCGGTGGGAGACGATGTTGCGCGCCAGGGTCGAGGTCACGCCGGACACGCGGGTGAGCAGCGGCACGGACGCGGTGTTGACGTCCACGCCCACGCCGTTGACGCAGTCCTCGACCACGGCGTCCAGGGAGCGCGACAGCTTGGCCTCGGCCAGGTCGTGCTGGTACTGGCCCACCCCGATCGACTTGGGGTCGATCTTGACCAGCTCCGCCAGGGGGTCCTGGAGGCGGCGGGCGATGGAGGCGGCGCCGCGCAGCGACACGTCCAGGTCGGGCAGCTCCTCGGAGGCGTAGGCGGAGGCCGAGTACACGGACGCCCCGGCCTCCGACACCATCACCTTGGTGAGCCCGAGATCGGGGTGGAGCCGGAGCAGGTCGGCGGCGAGCTTGTCGGTCTCGCGCGAGGCGGTGCCGTTGCCGATGGCGATCAGCTCGACGGCGTGCGCCGCGCACAGCCTGGCCAGGGAGGCGAGGGAGGCGTCCCAGGCGTGGCGGGGCGCGTGCGGGAAGATCGTGTCGGTGGCGACCACCTTGCCGGTGGCGTCGGTGACCGCGACCTTCACGCCGGTGCGCAGACCGGGGTCCAGACCCAGGGTGGAGCGGCTGCCGGCCGGGGCGGCGAGCAGGAGGTCGCGCAGGTTGGCGGCGAACACGTTGACGCCGTCGTCCTCGGCCTGCTGCCACAGCCGCATCCGCACGTCGATGTCCAGGCGCACCAGGATGCGTGTGCGCCACGCCCAGCGGACGGTGTCCTGGAGCCACCGGTCGCCGGGGCGGCCCCGGTCCACGATCCCGAAGCGGTGGGCGATGGCGTTCTCGTAGGTGCTGCGGGGCGTCGTGCCGTCGGCGTTCGCGGCCGGGGGCTCCTCGGGCTCCAGGGTGAGGGTGAGCACCTCCTCCTTCTCGCCCCGGTACATGGCCAGGACCCGGTGGGAGGGCAGCTTGGTGAGCGGCTCGGAGAAGTCGAAGTAGTCGGCGAACTTGGCGCCGGCCTCCTCCTTGCCCTCGCGCACGGCCGACCCCAGGCGCCCCTTCTCCCACAGCCGCTCCCGCAGGACCCCGGTGAGGTCGGCGTCCTCGGCGAAGCGCTCGACCAGGATGGCGCGGGCGCCGTCCAGCGCGGCCTTGACGTCGGCCACCTCGCGGTCCGGGTCGACGAAGGCGGCGGCGGCCTCCTGGGGGTCCTGCCCCGGGTCGTCCAGCAGCCCCTCGGCCAGGGGTTCGAGCCCCGCCTCGCGTGCGATCTGCGCCTTGGTCCGGCGCTTGGGCTTGTAGGGGAGGTAGATGTCCTCCAGACGGGCCTTGGAGTCGGCTGCGTTGATGCGCGCCTCCAGCTCGTCGTCCAGTTTGCCCTGGCCGCGGATCGACTCCAGGATCGCGGTCCGGCGCTCGGCCAGCTCGCGCAGGTAGCGCAGGCGTTCCTCGAGGGCGCGCAGCTGGGCGTCGTCCAGCGCGCCGGTGGCCTCCTTGCGGTAACGCGCGATGAAGGGCACGGTCGATCCGCTGTCGAGGAGTCCGACGGCGGCGGTGACCTGGTGTGCGCCCACGCCGAGTTCCTCGGCGATGCGCTGGTCGATCGTGGGTGTCACAGGGGTCGTCACTGTCTTAACGTCCACTCTCTGGCTGTTCGGTGCGGGGACATTCTCGTGGCGGGGGAGGACATTGTCATCCCGGTGCGTCCCCGCGTCCCAGGTTCCCGCACTGTGGCGACGGTCGCGTCCCGCGGCGCCGGGGCGCGGGCATGCGCGGCGCGGATCCGCTCCCGGGGCGGCTCCGCGGGTGTCCGCTGTGTGCGGTCCTGCGCGGTGTGCCGGTTTCCTGCCGGTGCGTTCCCGCCGCGGGCACGGGCGGCTCCGGGCGGCCCGTGCGTTCGGGCGGTGCGGGGCCGGGCCGCCCCGGCGGGGGCGCGGCGCGGGCGGCCGCGGTGCGTCGCGGGCCGGCGCCCGGGGGCGTTCGCCCGAAGGGGAGGGTGCGCAGGCCCTGCCGCGGGCGGCGTCTTTGCGGTCGGGGCCGCGTTCGTTCACGGAGGGTGGCGGCGGGCCGGCTCTGCGGGGGAGGGGCGCCCGGCGGGCCGTGGGGCCGTCGCCGGGGGACCG
>NZ_JBSHDN010000020.1:0-56211 GCF_053616335.1 Nocardiopsis sp. NPDC055824 | reverse complement strand
CGCCCCGCGCGGGGCGGGCGGCCCCGCGGACGGCCCTGTGGGCGTCCCGCGGATCCGCGGACCCCGGGCAGCACCGTGCCGGCCGCCGCGGCGGTCCCCCTGTACATCCAGTGAACCGTGGGGGGCGGGTCCTGTGAAGGCCCGGCGTCCGCCTGTGGACGGGGGTCAGTCGCAGGTCTGGGAGGAGACCTCCGCCGCGGACTCCAGACCCGAACCCGCGTTCTCCGCCACCTCGTCGGCGGTGAGCACGTAGCCCGTCTCCGGCTCGTTCGTGGCCGCGGCGAACACGACCCCGTAGACGGTGCCGTCCGGGGCGAGGAGCGGGCCTCCGGAGTTGCCGGGGCGCACCACCGCGCGCACCTGGTAGATCTCCCGGCTCACCTGCTGCGAGTGGTAGAAGTCCGGCCCCTGCGCCGTCTGGCGGGCCCGTACGCGCGCGGGGACGGCCGTGAAGCCGCTGTTGCGGGGGAACCCGGCTACCACCGCGTCCCCGCCCTGCGGGGCCTCGTGCGTGAACTCCAGCGGCTCCAGGTCCAGCCCCGGGACGTGGAGGACCGCCAGGTCCTGCTGCGCGTCGAACAGCACCAGGGTGGCGTCGAGCTGGTAGCCCTCCCGGGTGACGATCCGCAGGTCGTCGGTCACCCCGGCGACGACGTGCGCGTTGGTCATGATCCGGTCGTCGGCGTAGGCGAAGCCGGTCCCCTCCACACGGCGCTGGCAGGACGGGGCGGTCCCCAGGACCTTGACCACGCTGCGGCTCGACTCGATCAGCTCCGGGGTGGTGAGAACGTCCGGGTCCGGCGGCTCGACCTCGGCCAGCTCACCGGTCCCGAGGCCGCTGAAGACCTGTGGGAACGCGCTCTGGTCCACGACCCTGCGGAACGTGGAGAAGCCGCTGTGGGCCGACTCCGGCATGAGCGCGTCCACCGACTGGAGGATGCGCGAGTCCTTGACCTGCCCGGCCACCAACGGCAGCGCCGAGTTCGCGACCGTGCTGCCGATGAACCAGGCGACGAGCAGTACCGAGAGCCCGCTGACCAGGGCTCCGCCCACGGCGTCCACGACGCGGGCGGAGTCCCACGTGACCCTGTTGCGGACGAGGGTGCCCAGGTAGGAGCACAGGAACTGGCCGAGCGCGGCGGCCAGGAAGACCACGGCGATGGCCAGGAGCGCCTGTCGGCCGGGATCCTCCACCCACGCCTGGATCAGGTCCGGGGCGGCCAGGGCGGCGAGGACGCCCCCGCCGATGAAGCCCACGAAACTGAAGACACCGACGATGAAACCCTGGCGGTACCCGGTCACCGCGAACAGCAGCAGCAGGACGATCAGGACCACGTCGAGCACAATGCCCTCCAAGAATGAGCGCTACCCGACCGGCCGCAGGCCCTGCGGGGTGGCTTCGAACACGTCGGTGAGACCCTCGTGGCGCCAAGGAAGTTCCCAGCCGCCCATGGTGAGCAGGCTGTCGATGATCGCACCGGTGAAACCCCACACGAGCATGCCGTCGACCCGGAAGCCCGGCCCCCACCGGGTCCCGCCCCCGTAGCGCACCATGACCCGGTTGGCCGGTTCGGCGAGGTCGGCGACCGGGACCCTGGAGACCGCGGCGACCTCGCCGAGGTCGGTGGGGCGCACCTCGGAGGGCTCGCGCCACCAGCCCAGGACGGGGGCCACCCGGAAGTCGCTGAAGCTCAGGTACAGCTCGGGGAGGCGTCCCACGACGTCGACGCCCGCGGGGACCACCCCGGTCTCCTCCTCCGCCTCCCGGAGGGCCGCGGCCTCGACGGAGGCGTCCGTGGGCTCGATCCGGCCGCCGGGGAAGGCCGGCTGCCCGGCGTGGCGGCGCAGTCCGGCGTTGCGCTGGATGAGGAGCAGGTCCGGCCCCTTGTGTCCGACGCCGAAGAGGATGAGGACGGCCGACTCGCGGCCGCCGTTCGCGGGGGGCCGCATGGGGCCCGGCACGGTCATCGTCTCGGCGGCGTCCGCGAGCGCGGCGAGCCAGAGCGGGATCGGGTTCATACGTGAAGCCTGTTCCGGGGGTTGTCGCGCCGTCGGTGGACCGGTGCGGCCGCTGGCGCGGGCCGCACCGGGATGTTCCCGGGATGTCCTGGGCGGGCCGGGAGCGCGGGGCCCGGGGCCCGCACCGCTCCCTCGGGTCGTCATGCGGTGGAACCGTGTCCGGCGGTCCCGTGCGGGGACTCCCTCGCGGGAACCGCTCCCGGGGGCGCCGCGTCCCCCGCGGGGCCCCGGTCTCCGGGTCCGCCGGCCGGCACGGCGTCCCCGGAGGCGGTGGGACCGCCGGGGTCGTCCCGGCAGGGGGCCGCCGCCGCGTCGCGGCGGTACCGCGGAGCGGCGCGGCGGAGGCGTCCGCGCGGACGCGGCGGCCGTGTCGGGACGCCGGTGTCAACGATCACACCATCAGAGTACAAAGCGCCGCAGGCGCCCCCGCCGTCCGCCGCCTCCGGGCCGGCCGCCGCAGGGGCGGGGTCAGGCGAAGGAGCGCATCCGCAGCAGCCCGGCGGCCGTGTCCGGATCCGTCGGGCCCTCCCCGAACGAGGGGCACCAGCGGGCCAGGTCGCAGGCGCCGCAGGCGGGCTTGCGGGCGTGGCAGACCCGCCGCCCGTGCCAGACCACCCGGTGGGAGAGCATCGTCCAGTCCCTCGGGGGGAACAGGTCGCCCACCGCGTGCTCGACCTTCACCGGGTCGACCTCGTCCGTCCACTTGAAACGGCGGACCAACCGCCCGAAATGGGTGTCCACGGTGATCCCGGGCACATCGAAGGCATTACCAAGCAGTACATTTGCGGTTTTTCGTCCTACACCGGGTAGTTTGACCAGGTCGGAGAGGCTCCCCGGAACCTCTCCGCCATGCTGTTCGCACAGCGCCTGACCGAGCCCGATGAGACTGTTCGTCTTGGCGCGGAAGAAGCCGAGCGGACGGATGACCTCCTCCATCTCCTCCCGCCGGGCCGAGGCGTAGGCCTCGGCGTCGGGGTAGCGGGCGAAGAGCGCCGGAGTGACCTGGTTGACCCGTTTGTCCGTGCACTGCGCGGACAGGATGGTGGCGACCAGCAGTTCCAGCGGGGTCGTGAAGTTCAGTTCGCAGTGGGCGTCCGGGTAGAGCTCGACGAGTTCCCGGTACATCCTGCGCGCGCGGCGGACCAGCGCGAGTCGGCTCTCGCCGGTGGGCGTGGGGTTCTCCGCGGGCGCGGACGGCGCGTCTGGCGTGTCACGGGGCATCGTCACAGGGTAGGCGTCCCGACGGGGCGGGCCTCCGTGTTCACCGAAAGTTCGGCATGCTTCCGGGAGCCGGCCGTCGTTTCGGCCGGTGACCGGGATTATGTAACCAATGTCCGATGGCGCGGCGCGGACAGCCCTTGATACAGGCTGATTACGACTAAGATCGCATGGGCTGACGTCGGCTGTTGTGGGCACGTGGTCTCCCGGCGGCAAGCCGCGGTAACGACCTGGTTTCACACCCGGGTGCGATATACGTCACACTGTTGACGGTCAGGTTCTGAGGAGGACGTGTGGTGGACGAGATCAACGAGGTGCTGCGGAAGGCCCCTCTGTTCGAGGCTCTCGACGAGGAGGACACGGCGGCGCTCCGCTCATCGGTGAGCGAGGTACGCCTCGGACGCGGGCAGACCCTGTTCAGCGAGGGCGACGAGGGCGACCGCCTGTACGTGATCCTCAGCGGGAAGGTCAAGCTGACCCGCACGGCCGTGGACGGCCGCGAGAACCTGCTCGGGGTGCTCGGCCCCAGTGAGATGTTCGGTGAACTGTCGCTGTTCGACCCGCGCCCGCGCACCGCGAGCGCCGTCGCCGTGACCGACTCGGTGCTCGCCGGGCTGGGCCACGACGACCTGCGCCCGTTCCTGTCGAGCCGTCCGCACGTCTCGCTCCAGCTGCTCAAGGCACTGGCGGCCAGGCTGCGCCGGACCAACGACGTGATGGCGGACCTCGTCTTCACCGACGTGCCGGGCCGTGTGGCCAAGGCGCTCCTGGAGCTCGCCGACAAGTTCGGCAAGGAGGGCGAGGACGGCCTGCACGTCCACCACGACCTCACCCAGGAGGAGCTCGCCCAGCTGGTCGGCGCCTCGCGCGAGACGGTCAACAAGGCGCTCGCCGAGTTCGCGCTGCGCGGCTGGCTGCGCATCGAGGCCAAGGCCGTCGTCCTGCTCGACGTCGAGCGGATGCGCCGCCGGGCCCGTTAGAACCTCCGGCGCCCGGACGGGCGCCCGGCGGACACGCTGTGTGGCCGCTCTCCCCCCGGGGTGGGCGGCCACAGCGCTGTCCGGACCCCGCGGCGCGCCGCCCCTCGGCGGCGGCTCGGAAGGCCCCGTGCGCGCGCCTGCCGGGCGGTGCCCGTCCGCCCGGGGCTACGGCTCGTTGCCGGCCGGGAGCTCACCGCGCGAGGCCAGGTAGCGCAGCTGGGCGCGCACCGACGACTCCGCGGCGAACCGGATCTGCTCGTCGACGTCGGGGTAGACACGGTCCACGACGGCGCCGACCCCGGTCGCGCCGGCGTTCACGGCCTCCCGGACCTGCTCCAGGCGCGACTCCCGGTGCGCGATGTAGGAGGACAGCGCCTCCGCGGGCGCGGTCAGGATCGGTCCGTGCCCGGGCAGGAGGGTGCGCACACCCTGCTCCCGCACGAGGTCCCGCAGCCTGTACAGCGAGTCCATGTAGGGACCGAGGCCGTCGTCGCCGTCGATCACGGTCGTGCCGTGCCCCAGGACCGTGTCCCCGGTCAGGACGGCGTTGTCCGCGCCGACCAGGAGGCACACCGAGTCGTCGGTGTGCCCGGGGGTGGCGACGACCGTCAGTACCAGGCCGTCGGCCTCCAGGGTGTCGCCGTCGGACAGGCCGTGGCCGCCGACCCGCACCTCCGGGTCGACCGCGTGCACGGGGGCCCCGGTCAGCTCGGCGAAGTAGCGGGCGCCCTCGGCGTGGTCGGGGTGCCGGTGGGTGACCACCGCCATCTGTACCTGCGCGCCCTGCTCCTGCACGGTCCGCGCCACCCTCTCCAGGTGGCGCTCGTCGTGGGGGCCGGGGTCCACGACCACGACCCCGCGGGCGCCGGGCTCGCGCAGGATCCAGGTGTTGGTCCCCTCCAACGTCATCGGGCCAGGATTGGGGCACAGCACACAACTGGCGCGCAGCGTCCCGGAACCGTCGATCCTCATCGCACCTCGCTTCGATCGCCGAGACCGGACCGGTCCGGAGGACCGCGGGCGGCGAACCCCGGAACCCGTCCCGCGGCCACGCGGTCCGCACGGTGACGTGCGCACCCTCACGGGGCCGCACCGGGATTCGGCAAGGGGTACTCCACCCCGTCGGGGGCGACGACGCGGATCCGACCGTTGACTTCCCGAACTTCCGGTTCAAAGGGGACGATATCCCGTCGCGCCTTCCGTACACCCTCCAGGGTCCGGCACTCGGCGAGCTCGGCGCACGTGACCACCGTGGGCGGCAGCATGGGCATGCGGCCCGCCGCCCATTCCGGGGCGACCAGGGACGGATCGGTCCAGGCCGTGAGGTCGGCCTCGCCGCCGACGTCGCGCGAGGCCTGGCCCGGCGGAAGCTCCGCGGCGAAGAACCAGGTGTCGTAGCGGCGCGGCTGGGCGCGGGGCGTGATCCAGCGCGACCACGCCCGGAGCCACTCCGACCTGAGCACCAGCCCGCGCCGGGAGAGCACCCCCGTGAAGGAGCGGGAGCGGTCGATCAGCCCCAGCCGGTCCCTCTCCCACTCCTCGGACGCCGTGTCGAGGGTGATGGCCGGCTCCCCGGCGCGCTCCGGCGCACTCGCCAGCAGCACGCCGGTCTCCTCGAAGGTCTCGCGGACGGCGGCGCACACCAGCGCACGCGCCATCCGCACGTCGGTGCCGAGTGTCCGCGCCCACTCCCGCGGGGACGGACCGGTCCAGGGAA
This sequence comes from Nocardiopsis sp. NPDC055824, assembly GCF_053616335.1. Lineage (NCBI taxonomy): Bacteria > Bacillati > Actinomycetota > Actinomycetes > Streptosporangiales > Nocardiopsidaceae > Nocardiopsis > Nocardiopsis sp. NPDC055824. The sequence continues at coordinate 50,277 of NZ_JBSHDN010000020.1, read as the reverse complement.
GGTCCCCGTCGGCGTCCCTCTCGTCCACTCCTCCGCCCGGGAAGACGTAGGCGCCCGGCGCGAAGCCCATGGAGCGGACCCTGCGCATGAGCAGGACCTCCATCGGCCCCTCCCCGCGCCCGCCCCGGGCCTGGCCGCCCCGCGCGGGGCGCAGCAGCATCACCGTGGCGGCCGGCCTGGGCCGGGCGGCCCCTCCCTGCTCCGGCATCGGCATACCCTCCCGGGTCTCGGGGCCGGAGGCCGCGCCGCCGACCGGCGCGGCCTGCCCGGCCTCACGGGGAACCGCTCAGCGGACCTCGACGATCATGTCGACCTCGACCGGGGAGTCGAGCGGCAGGGCCGCCACCCCGACCGCCGCGCGGGCGTGCACCCCGGCGTCGCCGAAGACCCGGGCGAGCAGGTCGCTGGCGCCGTTGATCACACCGGGCTGGCCGGTGAAGTCGGGGGTGCTGGCCACGAAGCCGCCCACCTTGACGATCCTGACCACGTCGGACAGCTCGCCGACCTCGGCGCGCACCGCGGCGATGGCGTTGAGCGCGCAGAGCGCGGCCAGATCGCGGGCGGCCTCCGGGGTGACCTCCGCGCCGACCTTGCCCGTGGCGGGCAGCTCGCCCTCCACGAACGGCAGCTGACCGGACACGTACACGTGGGCCCCGCTGCGCACCGTCGGCGTGTAGGAGGCCACCGGGGCCGCCACCTCCGGCAGGGTCAGGCCCAGCTCCGCGATCCGCTCCTCGGGGGTGGCCATCAGAGCTGGCGCTTCATGTAGGCGACGTACTGCTGGTTGCGCGGGTCGGTGCCCTCCGGGAGCGGGGCGGGCACGACGGAGACGAGCTCCCACCCGTCGGAACCCCAGTTGTCGAGGATCTGCTTGGTGGCGTGCGACAGCAGCGCCACCGTCTGGTACTCCCACTTGCTCATGCGTCCAACCCCTATCGGTCACCGGCGTCCCGCCACCGAGGCGGGGCGCCGCACGTCAACGCCGCCACACTACTCACCCGTGCTCCTCCCCGCCCACACAGACGCCTCTCCCCACCCGTCCCCGGAGGCCCACATAGACTCCCTGGGGTGAGTGATCGTGAGCACGGACCACAGCATCCGGGGGATGCGTGCGCGGGAGCGCGACTGCACATCGTCACCGGGAAGGGCGGGACCGGCAAGACCACGATCGCCGCGGCGCTGGCCCAGGCGCTGGCCGCAGACGGTGGCCGCGTGCTCCTGGTCGAGGTGGAGGGGCGCCAGGGCGTCGCTACCCTCCTCGGCAGCCCGCCGCTCCCCTACGAGGAGCGCGAGATGCTCTCCGTCCCCGGCGGCGGGAGCGTGTCCGTCCTGGCGGCCGACGCCGAGGCGGCGCTCCTGGAGTACCTGGAGATGTTCTACGGCATGCGCCGGGCCGGGCAGGCGCTGAACAGGCTCGGGGCCGTGGACTTCGCCACCACCATCGCCCCCGGGCTGCGCGACGTCCTGCTCACCGGCAAGGCGACCGAGGCGGTGCGGCGCCGCCGGGGCGCGCGCCGCAGGCCCTCCGCCGCCGATCCGGCCGCGCCCTTCCACTACGACGCCGTGGTGATGGACGCCCCGCCGACGGGGCGGATCTCCCAGTTCCTCAACGTGAACTCCGAGGTGGCGGGGCTGGCCCGGGTGGGCCCGATCCGCAACCACGCCGACAAGGTCATGGAGGTCATCCGCTCCGACCGGACCCTGGTGCACTTCGTGACGCTCCTGGAGGAGATGCCCGCCCAGGAGACCCGGGACGGGATCGCGGAGATCTCCGAGCTGGGGCTCGCGGCGGGGATGGTGCTGGTGAACATGGCACGCCCCCCGCTCCTCGACGACGCGTCCCTGGAGGCCGCTGCGAGCGGCGGCCCGGACCTCGACGCACTCGCCGCCGGGTTCGGGGAGGCACGTGTGGAGAACCCGCGGGAGCTCGCCGCCTCCCTGGCCGGCGAGGTGCGCGGGCACGCCCTGCGGGTCCGGTTGGAGCGACGCGTGCGGTCGGACCTGGAGGACCTGGGCCGCCCCCTCCTCGAGCTCCCCCTCCTCGCGGGGGGCGTGGACCGGGCGGCCCTGGACGAACTCACACGGCGGCTGGCCGAGCAGGGGGTGCGCCGGTGAACCCGGGACCGGAGGACGACGGCCGCGCGAACCGCGGGGGGACCGGTGCGAAGGCACTCGACACCGACGCGCTCCTGGACGACCCGGGGACGCGGATCATCGTGTGCTGCGGGGCCGGCGGGGTCGGCAAGACCACCACCGCCGCCGCACTGGGGCTGCGCGCCGCGGAGCGCGGGCGCCACCCCGTCGTGATCACCGTGGACCCGGCGCGGCGCCTGGCCCAGTCCATGGGAGTGGAGGCGCTGGACAACACCCCGCGCCCCGTCCCCCTGCCCGAGGGCGCCCGGGGCAGCATGCACGCGATGATGCTCGACATGAAGCGGACCTTCGACGAGGTCGTGGAGGAGCACGCGGACCCGGAGCGGGCCCGGCAGATCCTCGCCAACCCCTTCTACCAGACCCTCTCCACCAGCTTCTCCGGCACACAGGAGTACATGGCCATGGAGAAGCTGGGACAGCTGCGGCAGTCGGGGGACTGGGACCTGATCGTGGTGGACACCCCGCCCAGCAGGTCCGCGCTGGACTTCCTCGACGCGCCCGAGCGGCTGGGCCGGTTCCTGGACGGCAGGCTCATCAGGTTCCTGAGCGCCCCGGCGAGCACCGGCGCCTTCCGGCTGCTGGGGGCCGGGTTCAACCTGGTGACCTCGACGATCGGCAGGATCGTGGGGAAGCAGTTCCTCGACGACCTGCGGTCGTTCGTGTCCGCCTTCGACACGGTGTTCGGCGGGTTCCAGAAACGGGCGGAGCGCACCTACCGCCTGCTCCGGACACCGGGGACGGCGTTCGTGGTGGTCGCCGTCCCCGACACGGACGCGATGCGCGAGGCCTCCTACTTCGTGGACCGGCTGGCCGGCGACGCCATGCCGCTGGCCGGGGTCGTCGTCAACCGCACCCACCCCCTGCCGGAGGGCGCGGGCTCGTCGCTGGGCGCGGCGGACGCCGAGTCCGCCGCCGCCTCGCTGGAGGAGGGGGGCGTCCACCCGCTGGCGTCCGCCGCACTGCGCCTGCACGCGGAACGGGTCCGTGTGCGCGGGCGCGAGGTCGGGCTGCGCGACGCCCTGCTGTCCTCCCACCCGGACCTGCGCGTGGCCGAGGTGGCCGCCCTGCCGGAGGACGTGCACGATCTGGAGGGGCTGCGCCGGATCGGCGGCGCCCTCGCCGCCGCGGCAGGAGGACGCTAGCGCCGGGGTTCAGGCGGAGGGCTCGCCGACGCCCGCGCCGAGGGTGTCCGCGTAGTGGGAGAGGTCTCCCCCGCCCTCACGTCGGGCCTCCTCCAGGAGCGGCCCCCAGTCGGGGACGCCGGGGTGCTTGCGCAACAGGGCCCGCCGCTCGCGTTCGGTCATCCCGCCCCAGACACCGAACTCCACCCGGTTGTCGAGGGCGTCGGCCAGGCACTCGGTGCGCACCGGGCACTCCTGACAGATGAGCTTGGCCCGGTGCTGCGCCGCCCCCTGGACGAACAGAGCGTCCGGGTCGACCTCTCGGCAACGTGCCATCGTCGTCCACTGGTTGGTCCACATGTGCCCTACTCCCCTGTGTGCGCACCCGAATCGTGCGTCAGCGGGGTTCCCGGGGTTCCAGACACTCGCGTGCTCTGGTTGGGTGGGAAGAACACGGTACGCTCCCGCTGCCGCGTGGGGTGCGGTGGTTCCACGCCCACCCCTGCCGTCTAGAAATTACGGATCCGGACGCCGCACCAACAGAACCCACTCGACCCACTTCCCATCCCACTGAAGATGGCCCGCTCGGGCCATTGCGTAAGGACGCGGTAGCGCTCCGCGTCGGATGGGCGGCATCCCCTGCTGCGTCGAACCGCGCAACGAGTGGTCAGCGATAACCGTGAAAAGATGGCATGGGGGCACCGCTCGCGCGACAGTGCGGGCATCTCAGCGCGCTCGCGCACAAACCGGTTCAGATCGCACCACTGTGCGCGTCCGTGGTCACTTAGTCTGATGGGGTGGGTCAGGGGACATTGCTTCAAAGAATCAGCCAACTGGTCGTCGTAGGCGTCATCGCGGGCCTCCTCGTCGCCGCGCTCGCCCTTCCTGCCGTCGGTGGTCTGGGCATCACCGCGCGCAACGTCGCCAGCGGCTTCCTGGACATGCCCAGCAACCTCGAGACTCCGCCGCCCCCTCAGCGGTCCACGATCTACGACAGCGAGGGCGGCGTCATCGCGGAGATCTTCGACCAGAACCGGGAGCTCGTCGAACTCGACGACGTCTCACCGCTCATGGTCGACGCCATCCTCGCCATCGAGGACGCCCGCTTCTACGAGCACGGCGGCCTCGACGTGTCCGGCACCCTGCGCGCGGCAGTGCGCACCATGGGCGGCAACACCGAGGGCGCGTCCTCCATCACACAGCAGTACGTCAAGAACGTGCAGATCGAGGCGGCCACCTCCCAGGAGGAGCTCGACCACGCGCGTGAGGAGTCCATCGCCCGCAAGATCCGGGAGCTGCGCTACGCCGTGGCCCTGGAGCAGAGGATGTCCAAGGACGAGATCCTCGAGGGCTACCTGAACATCGCCTACTTCAGCGACGGCGCGTACGGGGTCGAGTCCGCCGCCCAGCACTTCTTCCAGGTGCCCGCCAGCGACCTGGAGCTGCACCAGGCGGCGACCATCGCCGGCCTGGTCCGCTACCCCTACCTGTACAACCCCCGCTTCTTCCCCGACCAGACCATCGAGCGCCGCAACGTGGTCCTGGACCGCATGGTGGCGACCGGCGCCGTCACCGAGGCCGAGGCCGAGGAGGCCAAGTCCGAGGGCATGGACCTGGACCTGGACACCCCGCCCAACGGGTGCGTGCCCAGCGACCAGCCCTTCTTCTGCGACTACGTCGTCCAGGAGATCGAGCAGGACGAGCGCTTCGGCCCCAACGAGACCGAGCGGGCGCGCTGGCTGCGCACCGCGGGCCTGGAGATCCACACCACCCTGGACCCGCAGACCCAGGAGGCCGGGCAGGCCGCCGTCGACAAGTGGGTCCCCCGCGAGAACGAGTCGCGCAAGGTGGCCGCCGAGGTGGTCATCGAGCCCGGCACCGGACACATCCTCGGCATGGTCCAGAGCCGCAACTACGGGCCGGACGAGAGCAAGCTCGGCGAGACGTCCATCAACTTCGCGACCGACGCCGACCGGGGCGGCAGCAGCGGCTTCCAGGCCGGGTCGACCTTCAAGGCGATCACCCTCGCCGCGGCACTGGACGAGGGGCTCCCCTTCAGCACCTCGTTCAACTCGCCCACCAGCGTGTCCGTCTCCGGCCAGCGCAGCTGCAACGGCGGCACCCTGGCCACGTGGACACCGAGCAACTCGGGCGACACCAGGTCCAACACCACGCACAACATGGTCTCCGGGACCAAGGCGTCGTCCAACACCTACTTCGCCCAGCTCCAGAGGCAGGTGGGGATCTGCGACGTGATGGAGATGGCCGAGACGCTCGGACTCCAGCGCGCCGACGGCACCAAGTTCACGGAGAACGAGAACTCGCTCGCCAACAGCAGCTTCACGCTGGGCAGCGAGGAGGTCTCCCCGCTCCGGGTGTCCAACGCCTACGCGACCTTCGCCTCCGGCGGGATGTACTGCGAGCCGCAGGCCATCTCCCAGATCGAGGACCGCCAGTCGGGCACCACGATCGACATCGAGCCGGAGTGCTCGCGGGCGATCGACGAGGATGTCGCCGACGGCGTGGCCTACCTGCTGTCGCAGACCTTCAACGGCGGCACGGCGAGCTCGCTCGGCATCGGCCGTCCCACGGCGGGCAAGACCGGTACCACCGACGGTTCGGCGGCGGCCTGGTTCGCCGGGTTCACCCCGCAGATGGCCGGCGCCGTCTTCGTCGGCGACCCGCGCGGCCCGCAGCAGCACCCGCTGCGCAACGTCACCATCGGCGACCGGCACTTCGGCGTGGTGTACGGCGCCACGATCCCCGGGCCGATCTGGCAGGAGACCATGCGCGGCGCCCACGAGGGCGTCGAGGTGGAGCAGCTGCCCTCGGCTCCCGGCAGGTTCGGATCGACCTCCGGACCCAGGGCTCCCGAGCCGGACGACGAGGCCAGCCCCGCCAGCGACGACGGCGGGGTGCCCAACGTGGTCGGCCAGCCGGAGAACGACGCGGTGGCCGCCCTCCAGGCCGCGGGCTACTCGGTCAACGTGTCCCAGACCCGGGTCCGGTCCGGCGAGCCCGAGGGCTCGGTGGCCGCGGTCAACCCCGACCCGGGCACGCGGCTCCCGGAGGGGGCCACGGTCAACGTGTTCCTGAGCAACGGCGGCGGTACCGCCAGCGGCACGGGCCCCGACGAGGACTGGCTCCCCGTGCAGCCCGCGCACCTGCCCCACGGCAGGGACGGGGACTGACCCGGGCCTGTGACGGAACGAGGGGGCGGCGGTGGAGACACCGCCGCCCCCTCGCGCGTCCACGGGGCGGACCCGGCCGCGGGGGCCCGCCCGCGTCGAGCGGGCCGCACCCCCGGCGGGGAACCGGTCAGCCGGCGAGCCGGCGCTTGACCTCGGCCGCCACGCGGGAGCCCTCGGCCCGGCCGGCGATCCTCGGGTTGAGGACCTTCATCACCTGGCCCATCGCACGGGGGTTGTCCGCGCCGGTCTCGGCGACGGCGTCCGCCACCAGCGCGGCGAGCTCGTCGTCCGTCAGCTGGCGGGGCAGGTACTCGGAGATGACCGCGCTCTCGACTCGCTCGGCCTCGGCCTGGTCGGGCCGACCGCCGGTGTCGAACGCCTCGGCCGCCTCCCGGCGCTTCTTCGCCTCGCGGGTCAGCAGCTTGATGATCTCGTCGTCGCCGAGGGAGCGCTGCGAGGAACCCGCGGCCTCCTCGGTCGAGATGGCCGCCAGGACCATGCGGAGGGTGCCGGTGCGCACCTTGTCACGCGCCTTCATGGCGGTGGTCAGGTCGTTCTTGAGGCGGTCTTTGAGTTCGGACATGCACCGATCCTACGGCGGTATCCGGCGGCGCCACCAACGGTTTGCGCGCGGGGGCGCCCCGGGTCTGCGACGATCGGTCCTACAACGAAGGAGGGCCGGATGGGCGTCGACAACAGACAACTCCTGCGCCGTGTGGGGCGCGCGGCGGCGATCACTGGCGCGGTGGGGGTCGCCGGCTTGACCTATGCCTCGGTGATCGAGCGCAACTGGTTCCGGCTGCGCCGCTACGAACTGCCCCTGCTCCCCCCGGGGAGCCCGCGCCTGCGCATCCTGCACCTGTCCGACGCGCACCTGACGCCGGGCCGCAGGATGCTCATCGACTGGATCCGCGGGCTGGACGCCTACGAGCCGGACCTGGTCGTCAACACGGGCGACTCACTGGCCCACCCGGACGCGGTGGGGCCGTTCATCGACGCCCTGGGGCCGCTGCTGGACCGGCCCGGGGCATTCGTGTACGGGTCCAACGACCTGTTCTCCCCCCAGCTGAAGAACCCGGCCCGCTACCTCTGGCGGACCAGCAAGACCGACTACAACAAGCGCCGCGTGCCGGACCTGCCCTGGCGCGAGCTCGGCGCGGCCATGTCCGCGTCCGGCTGGCTGGACCTGAACAACCGCAAGGGCTCGCTGAAGGCGGGCGAACTCGACGTCGCCCTCGCCGGCGTGCACGACTCGCACATCAAGCTCGACCGCTACGAGAAGGTCGCCGGGGCGGCCGACCCGACGGCGCACCTGCGCCTGGGCGTGCTCCACTCCCCCGAACCGTCCAACCTCGACCGGTTCGCCGCCGACGGCTACCAGCTGCTCCTGGCCGGGCACACCCACGGCGGCCAGCTGTGCCTGCCGTTCTACGGGACGCTCGTCACCAACTGCGGGATCGACCGGCGGCGGGCGTGGGGCCTCCACGAGTACGCGGACGCGTGGCTGCACGTGTCCGGCGGCCTGGGCACCTCCCCGTACGCCCCCGTGCGGTTCTGCTGCCGCCCGGAGGCCTCCCTGCTGGACATCGTGGCCCCCTCCTGACCCACGGCGGGCCCCTCCCCCCGTCCCGACCGCAACCCGTTCGCGCGCACTCCGTACGTCCGCTAGACTTGGGCTCGTTGCTTCGGGGTGTAGCGCAGCTTGGCAGCGCGCTTCGTTCGGGACGAAGAGGTCGTGGGTTCAAATCCCGCCACCCCGACTCTGGCTAGAGGCCACCTACGAGATTCGTAGGTGGCCTCTAGCGCGTTTGAGGGCCAAAAGATGCGGATCAGCTATCACGAGACGCGCTGTCTCGCTGGGCGAAGATGATGTCCATGGCTTCCGCGTCCTCCGTGATGACCGGGTGAAGTTGCTTCCGGTAGACCGCTCCCTCGTCGCCTGACTGGTGTGCCCGACGAGCTGGGCGATCCGCTTCAGCGGAATGCCATGGTCGGAAAGCAGTGAGACGAAGCTGTGCCGCAGTTCCCGCAGCGTCCCATCCGGCTCCAGACCCGCTCTCTTCACGATCGCCTAGAAGTCACGCCGGACGTTGGCGGCATCGAGCGGCTCGCCGATCCGCGTCGTAAAGACACGGCCAACGGGTCTCCATTCCATACCTCGCGACGCGCGCTCCTGCTTCTGCCACCGCTTGTGTTCTTCCAGGACGTCAACGAATTGTCTCGGCAGAGCGATGGTCCGACGGCTTTTCCTCGCCTTGGTCTCACCGTGCTTGCGCACCGAGCGCCACACTGCCACGCGGGGCGGCGTTCCATCCTCTGTGTCCAAGAAGACGTGATTCCAGGTGAGGGGGCGTGCCTCCTCAGTACGCACACCACCGAGAAGCGAAAGCATGAGGTAGGCATAAAGCCTGGAAGGCCGCGCGGCAAGCAGCACGGCCTTTGCCTGCTCGAGGTTCAATGCCTTACTCGGCCGCCCCGGCCGCCCTTCCGGCACCGTGACAAGCAAGGCGACGTTCCTCGCAGCCTTGTCCCTGCGTTGAGCGTATTTCTATTGAGCACCGGAGGATGGTGAGCAAGTCACGGAGGCTGCGCGACGCTAGATGCTCCGATCGGTCGTCCAGTCAGGCGTCCACGTCGTCGGCGCTGAGATCTTTCAGCTTCGCCTTGCCGATGTACGGGAGAAGGTGCTTGTTCGCCATCGAGCGGTTCTTGCCGACGGTTCCCTTCAGCAGGGGAATCAGAGGCAGAGGCCGCGAAAAGAGAGAGGGTCCCACCATTAGCAACTGGGAACGATGGGCTGAGCGCAATGCGGACAAGGCCGCGAGCCGTCGGGTGAGGAACAGACGGATGCCATCGGGGAAGGGCTCGCTGCCATCGCCTACAAGCTGCTGGAAGTCGCCGCTGCAATCCGGGAGAACACGAGGCTCGAAGGTAGCCGGAGGGCAGGTCGGGCGATGCCCTCTCTGGTCAGCACGCCTAGGGAGCCTGGCCGCGAGCTCTTCGTGGTTCGGCATGGGGCAACCGAAGCAGTTGGACCGGTGCCCTCCCGGACACTGTCGGACAGCTCCATAACGGAGCAAGCAAGTGAGAGTCTCCGGAGCAAGGTGGAGCCACCGGCCACCCAAGCACCTGTGAGGCCACCTCTCCAGGTGAGGGCCCCACAGGTGCCTTCAGGCTCTGTCTACCTCAGCATCCCGGTCCGGTCTGCGAGAATGCGGCAATGTGGCGGAAGGTCTTTCCTCCGCTCCCGTCCGGCAGGTGCAGCGCCGGCGGCATGTCCACGCTGGCAAAACTCTCCACCTTCTGGGCGCAGAGCTGGGCAAAGTCGCAAGTGTCGCACTTCTTCTCAGAAGCCCGCCGAGGGAAGTCACCTTCGGTGATGCGGGCGACCGCCCACTCCACATTAGAGACCGCAGCGTCGACGGCTTCCTGGTCGACCGGCACGTGGATCCTCTGGCTGTCCTTGAGGAGGTGAACCGCCCCCGTCCGGGCGTTGGCGCCATGGACCAGGTCGGCTCCCCTGCCGTACAACTGCACCTGCAGAGAGAGGTCTTCCCAGTGAAGGTCCGGGTTGTTGACGGGTTCCGGACCGCCCTGCATGGTCTTGAAGTCGACGACCTTGGCATCCTGGATCTTGTCCGCCTCATCGACGTTCAGTAGGAGGTCGATGGCACCGGAGATCACGGCCCCTGTGATCGGGATCTCGAAGGGAAGCTCGACCTGTCGCTTCGTCTCGAAGTCCTCGGCATAGTCCTTGGCGTAGTCGGCCACGATGTCCGACGACTTCTGCCGAGCCTGCTCGTAGGCACCCGGCCGGTTGACCGGATCCGAGCTCGGCGAAACGTGCTTGAGGTGGAAAAGTCCCTCTGCGATGGACCGGGCTTCCTCCGGCGTGGGCGCGCTGCTGTTGGCGTAGGCCTGGTGCAGCTTCCCCACCGCGGCATGCACCGCACGCCCGAATCCGAAGAGCTCCGGAATGGGCGGCGAGAAACCATTGACCACGCTGAGCTTGTAGGCGTGGGGGCAGCGCATGAAGGTGTGGATCTGGGAGTAGGTCGTTGGGAGCACCGACTCACCGCCACGCCTACGCGGTGGGACAGTGGGGGGCGTTACGAGCGGGGGTGCACCGGCCTCCAACAAGTCACGCCGGATCTCAGGATGGGCCAGGCGGGCCGCGAAAGGTGATACTCGCGCCGCGCGCTTGCCGCCGGGAAGCTGTGCGGAACCAGTGACGTAGAGGTAGCGCTCGGCACGGGTGATCGCGGTGTAGAAGAGGCGGGCCTCACCAGCGGTTCCAGTCTGGTATGACCCGTTGTCCAGCGCCTGCTGGATGAGAGTCGAGGGAATCCAGCCGTCGTAATGGTGCCGCCGGCCGGGGAAGCGGTTGGCCTCGACGTCAACGACGAAGACCACCGGGAACTCCAACCCCTTGGCCTTGTGCACAGTCGAGATGGACACGGCGTCTGGCCGAGTCATCATCTGCCCGTCGGTGTCGTAGCCGGTGCCAGCCACATTCTGCAAGAAGTTGAGGAGCTCCCCAAAACGGGACTTGCTGTCGATGGAGACGTAAACCGACTCCACGTCTTGCATGATCCGGCTGAACGTCCCCAAGTCTGTCATGACACCGTCATCAAAGCCGCTGCCAGCAACGTTGAGAGCTTCCAGCAGATCGTGAAGGAGCTGCTGAGGGAAAAGCCGTTGACGGGAAACGTCTGGGGCTACGGGCATGTGGATACGCCGCCCCCAGTCGGCGAAGACGCGGCGCACCCGGTCAAGCTCAGCCAACGGGAACGCCCGCGAGAGCTCGGCGTGGAAGTGGTGGTCGACCTGGCTCCGGTCAGGGGTGCCGTCCCGCATCAACTCGAACGCGCTGCGGAGCGCCGCTGGCTGAGGGCGGTCGAAAAGCTGTCCACCCGAGTCCAGGGCGTAGACGATGCCTCGGGCGTTGAGTGCATCAACGAAGGCAGTGTGCCGCTTCGTCCCGTCCTGCTCCTCGGTGTTCGTCGAGCGCATGAGGATGGCGAAGTCTGCGGGGGTGAGTCCCCTGCGCGTACCGTCGGGCTCCTCGTACTCCGTACCGAGAAGGCTCTTGATGCGGTCGGCGACGAAGGCGGCTTCTGCCTGCCTGTTGGGAAACTGCTGGACAACGAACTCCCGCGGGCTGTGGTTGGCGTGTGCCCGCAACACCTTCGGTAGGCGCATCGCGCCCAATTCCTGCGCAACGAAGTCTCCCGCCGTCTCGACGATCGCGGACGTGGAACGGAAGTTGGTGAGCAACTTGTGCACCGACGCGTTCGGGTAGCGCTTATCGAACTCAAGAATGTTCGTCACATCCGCACCGCGCCATCCGTAGATCGCCTGGTCGTCGTCGCCCACGACAAACAGCGTCTCGGAGTTCTCGTGCATGAGCGCGATGAGCCGCTCCTGCACCACGTTCACGTCCTGGTACTCGTCCACAAGGACATGGCGAAGCAGTGCAAGCGCCTGCTCCGCCCCACTGTCGCCGGATTCGAGCGCCTCCACGACGAGCCGCTGCATCAGCGAGAAATCGATGAAGTGGTCCTTCTCCATGTTGGACCGGAGGCGCTCCAGGGCGACCCCAAGTTCTGGATCCTCGGCTGCGACCTGCTCGGGGTTCAGCAGCTCGTCATTCATCATCTGCCACGCCCGGCTGATCTGCTTGAGCGACTCGAAGTATGCGCGACGCGCACCCTTAGCCGTGGGGTGGGCATCGCGCACAGCGTTGATCGCGAGCCTGGGGTATCGCGAGATCAGGTAGATCCGGAACTGCATCTCGTCCAGGACATCGAACTGGCGGTACCGGGCGTCCATGTCCCCGAGCACACGGCGGCACCACGCGTGGATGGTTCCGATGTACATGCCGCCGACCAGAAGCGGGTCCAGGCCACACTTCTGGAGAGCGGCCGCGACACGAGTCTTGATCTGCTCTCCCGCCTTCTCGGTGAAGGTAAAGGCGACGATTGACTCCGGTGGCGACCCGGTGGCGATCCGGTGGGCAACCCTTCCGGCGAGCGCACGGGACTTGCCGGATCCTGCACCGGCCAGGGCCAGGACCTCCGGCTCTGGTGCCACCGCAGCGGCGTACTGCTCCGGCGTGAGCCAGTTCTTGAGCGACTTCTCGATCTCCAAGTCGAAAACCCTCCTGATAATGCCGTTCCATTACAGGGCAGACTGCCAGCGGGCTCTGACAATGGGCGAACATCGAACCGAAGTTGCTGCTGAGCTCGGGCTTTGGACGACAGGGTGCTCGGGTCGCCGATGGTCACGGCCTCACCCCTCCTGCTGCCAGCGGGAGCACCGCGCACTGCACCTCGCCGTGGCTCATTGACGACAAGAGCCTGACTGTCGTGTCCTACATTCACCGGACCGAGCTCTAACGAGATCCGTCCTCCGGGGGCCAAACAGGGGACCACCGAAGGCGATCGTCGGTGGACTGTCCCGGACACTGGCGGAGCCCTCTCCTGCTTGGGCCCAGGACACGGCGTCCCTTGGGGAAGGTAAATCACACGCCTTATCGAGTTCGGGACGAAGAGGTCGTGGGTTCAAATCCCGCCACCCCGACCAGCACGAAGGCCGGTCCTACGGGACCGGCCTTCGTCGTGTCGGGGGTCGAGCAGGGGGCCACGGAACACACGGGATCGACGCCTGCCCCACCGTGTCCCCGGGCGGGGGCACGGCCGGCTCCCGTCCCTCCTCGGGCCCGGACGGGTTCCCCACGGACGTCCACGCCCCGGACCACCCGGGCCCGGACACGGGGCGGGCCCCGGTCCGGCCGTGGGCCGGGCCCGGGGCCCCGGTGCAGCCGCTCGGGCTAGCTGCGGATGTTGACGTCGACGCAGGAGTAGAAGGCCATGGGGGTGTCGGCGACGTTCCACACGGCGAGGACCTTCTGGCGTCCGTTGTAGCCGGACAGGTCCACGTTGTGGCGGACGGTCGACGGCGGGCGGGCGCCGTTGTCGTTGAAGCTGGCGACGCGCTGGCCGCCGACGAAGTACTCCCACGTGGCGGTGGAGTGCATGGCGGTGAGGGTCCAGGTGAAGGTCAGGTTGGTACCGACCTCGGTGACGTTCCAGCCGAGGCTGTCGTCCCTGAGCTCGGCGAACCTGCTGTTGCCGCCCGCACAGTCGGTGAGGCCCTTGGGGCCCTCGACGCTCTGCGGCTCCCACTGGATGTCACCGCACTCGACGACGCCGGCGGCGCACTGCGCCTGGCGGCTGGCGGGGGCGGAGACGTAACCGTGTGCGCTGGCGGTGCCGGCGGGCATGAGGGTGAAGATCATCGCGGTGGCGGCGGCGACGGCCGAGGCGGAGCGGATTCTGTTGCGGGTCTTCATGGGGGCCCTTCTGTTCGGGTCACGATCCCCTGCCGGCCCTGCGGCCCGGTCGGGTCTCGTAGCGGGGGTGACCCGGACCGTCTCCGGTCCAGGGGGGCGGAGGGCGTCCACGAGGGCTCGGATATTCCCTGCGAACGTCGGACAGCTCTGTCCTGGAGACTCCGGGCGTCCCCGGAATGTCCTCTCCAACCGTTGCGGAAGACGGTAAGCACCCCGTAACCGGACGTCAAGACTCCTGTTACGAGGGGGTACCGCGTCCCACCCGTACCGCTGGGACCGCCCATTCGGCCCGGTCGCGGGCTGGTCCTGCCGTCGCCTCCACGGCACCAGAGCCATGAACTGGAAAGATACTTAACAGAATGGGGCCGCGGTCTGCCGCGTCACTGCTATACCAATGCCCCCAGGTGGGACGTTCAGCACCAGACCTGTCCTTGAAGACATAATTTTCTTACCCCGCCCCACGGGCCCCTCTCGCCCCGCACCGGGACGGGACCGCGTCGGCCTGCGGGCGGTGGACCCGGTCGAACCCCGTCGCCCTCACGGCAGCGCCCGTCTAGGCTCACCGGCATGCCGCCAGACTTCCTTCCCGGCCTCGACCTGTCCCGCGCCCTGTACTCGGAGGCGGTCGCCCCGCTCCTCCGGGCCGAGCACCCGGACCTCCCGTACGCCGCCGCGCTGGTGGGTCCCGGCTCGGAGGTCCTCGGACTGGACACCGCGCGCTCCACCGACCACGGCTGGGGACCGCGCCTCCAGCTCTTCGTCTCCGATCCCGGCGCCAGGTCCCGGGTGCTGGAGCTGCTCGAGGAGCGCCTCCCCGAGCGGGTGCGCGGCTGGCCCGTCCGGTTCGCCCCCGGCGACGGCCCTCCGCAGACATGGCTCCCGGACGCCGACCACCCCGGCGGGCGCCACCGGGTGGAGGTCGTCGACCCCGGCGCCTGGTTCGGCGCCCACCTGGGCTTCGACCCCCGGTGCGGGGTGTCCGTCAGCGACTGGCTCGCCACCCCCACGCAGCGGTTGGCGGAGGCGGTGGGCGGCGCCGTCTTCCACGACTCGGCGGGCGACCTCACACGGTCCCGGCAGGCCCTGGACTGGTATCCGGACGACGTGTGGAGGTACGTGCTGGCCTGCCAGTGGCAGCGGATCGCCCAGGAGGAGGCGTTCGTCGGCCGCTGCGCCGAGGTGGGCGACGTGCTCGGCGCGCGGGTGGTGGCCGCACGCCTGGTCCGCGACCTCATGCGTCTGGCCCTGCTGCTCGCCCGGCACTACCCGCCGTACCCGAAGTGGCTGGGCAGCGCCTTCTCCCGGCTTCCCGACACGGCCGAACTCACCCCGCTCCTGACCCGGGGGCTGGACGCGGACCCCGCGGCGCTCGCCGACGCCTGCGCCCTGGTCGGCGAGAGGCAGAACCGGACAGGTCTCGCCGCGCGCCTGGACACCCGCCCCCGCCCCTTCCACGACCGCCCCTGGCCCGTGCTCGACGCCGCCCGGTTCGCCACCGCGCTGTCGGAAAGGGTGGCGGACCCGGAGCTCGCGGATCGGCCGCCGGTGGGCGCGGTCGACCAGCTCGTGGACAACACCGACGCCCTGACCAGCCCCGGGGTGTTCCGCTCGCTCGGCCCTTGAACAGCGTGCGCCCGCCCTGCCATCCCGGCCGCGGACCGGGCGTACCGCCGGGCGGACGGACGCGCGTCCCGCACAGGGCACGGCCCGTTGTCGTACCATCCGAGGCATGGGCCGATCATCCGATGAGACACCCCTGCGCCGGGCCGGCGGGGAGGCGTGCGCCCTCGGCGGCGCGGGCTACGCCGTGCTGCTCCAGATCGCCCACCCCAGCGTCGCCCGGGGGGTCCACGACCACAGCTCCTTCGCGTCCCGGCCGTTCGCCCGCCTGCTCGGCACGCTCTACTTCGTGTACGGCACGATCTACGGCACCGAGGAGGAGAAGCGGCGCCTGCACGCCATCGTGCGAGCCATGCACCAGAAGGTGACCGGCCCCGGCTACCGGGCTCTCGACCACGACCTGCTGCTGTGGGTGGCCGCCACCCTGTTCCACTCCTCGTCCCGGCTGAACGCGATGGTGTTCGGGGAACTCGGTGCGGAGGAGTACGCCGCCTTCCTCCGCGAGGCGTCGGCGTTCGCCACCGCGCTGGGCCTGCCGGAGGAGGAGTGGCCCGCCACCCCGGCGGAGTTCGACGCCTACTGGGAGGCGGGCATGCGCGCTCTCCGCGTGGGAGAGGAGGCACGGAGCATCACCCGGGAGCTCTTCCACCCCGCCTCCGCGCCCCTGCGCCCGCTGATGAGGGCCCAGCTGCTGCTGACCGGCGGGCTGCTCCCCCCGGACCTGCGCGAGCAGTTCCGCATCCCGTGGTCGGACGCACGGCAGCGCCGCTTCGACCGGGTCGTGCGGGTGACCCGGGCGGTGTACCCCCGGGTGCCCCGGCCCGTGCGCTTCCTGCCCGTCACCCTGTCCCTGTGGTCCATGCGCCGCAGCGGCGGGTGGCTGGGACCGCGCCGTGCGCGGAGGCTCCGGAGGATCGTCAGCTGAGGGTCTCGGAGAGGGCCGCGAGGGTCTCCCGCGCCTGCTCCGCCTCGGGCAGGCCCAGCTGCGTGAAGATCTCCTCGGCCTCCCGGAGGAGCGTGTGGGCCCGGTCCGGGGCCACCGCGGGTGCGGGCAGCCCGCCCAGGGCGAGCGCGGCGCAGGCGATCGTGTGCGTCTCGTTCCTGTCGACGGCGACGGCCCGCGACCTCTCCAGCTCGACGGCCGCCTCCTCCGGCCGGCCCGCGACCGCGTAGGTGACACCGAGGTCGTGGAGGATCTCGGCGTCGCCGCTGTGGTCGCCGGACTTCTCCGCGAGGGCCAGGGCCTCCGTGTGGGACGCGATCGCCTCGTCCCAGCACTCCGCCGCCCGGTACGCCCGTCCGAGGGAGTTGCGGACGAAGATCTGGTGGGCGACCAGGCGCAGCCGCAGGGAGAGTTCGAGCGCCTCGTTGAGGTCCCGGAAGGCGAGCTCCAGTTCGCCCAGGCCGGTCCTGGCCTCCCCGATCACGCGCTTGGCCACCACCCGCGTCTCGGCCTGGTCCTCCTCCACCGACTTGAGGATCGCCTGCTCGGCGCAGCGGATCGCCTCCCGGTGGTCCCCGAGCGTCTGGCGCAGTACGGCCAGGTTTCCCCACTGGAGGGCCTCGATCCGGTCGTTGCCGAGCTCCGAGGCGTAGTCCAGGACCCCCTGGATGGCCGCGGCCGAGTCCGCGAAGCGGCCCATCCTCTCGTAGACCATGCCGAGGTTTCCCAGGGCGCGGATGATACCCCTCCGGTCCCCCACCGACTCCAGCAGGCCGTGCGCCTCGGTGAGGTAGGCCATGGCCTCCTCGAAGCGACCGGAGATGTAGTGGGCGATCCCCAGGCCGATGAGGGTCACGGCACGGCCGCGCTGGTTGCCCTGCTTGCTGTTGATCTGGAGAGCGCGCTCGTGCGAGCTGACCAGCAGGCCCATCTCACCGTGGAGGGCGTAGAAGCGCCACACGGCCTCGGCCATCTTCCAGGCGCGGTCCTCGTTGTCCTTGGAGGCGAAGTACTCGATGGTGTCGGCGAGGTTCTCCTGGTGGAGGGAGAACCAGCCCTCCGCGTCCTCCCTGCCGCCGAGGTCCGTGCGGTATCCGGGGCGCTCGTCCTCGGCCGCGTCCCGCACGCGCGGCCCCAGGAGGGAGGCCGCGTGCTGCGCCGTCACCAGGTAGTACTCGGCCAGGCGGGCCCTGGACCGGTCCGCCGTGGCCCCGTCGAACTCCGACGTCGCCCTGTCCAGGGCGAACTCCCTGATCAGGTCGTGCATCCGGTAGACGTCGCCCTGGGGCTCGTCGAGCAGGCACATCCCGACGAGTTCCTGGAGGATGTCGTCGGCGTCCTCCACCGTCATGTCCAGGAGCGCGGAGGCCCCGGCCAGGTCGATGGTGCTCCCGATCATCAGGCCCAGGGTGAGGAAGGCGTGGCGCTGCCCGGGGTTGAGGCTCTGGTAGGAGAGGTCGATGGCGGCCTCGACGCTCTGGCCCTCGACCTGGAGCTCACGGAACTTGCGGTTCTGCTCGCCCAGCCTCCTGGCCACGTGCAAGAAGGACCACTTCGGCCGGCTGAGCATCCGGCCGGCGATGACCCTGAGCGCCAGGGGCAGGCCCCCGCAGATGCGGACGATCTCCCGTGCCTGCTCCGGCTCGCGCCGGACGCGCTCCTCGCCCAGGATGCGGCCGAAGAGCTCCAGCGACGACTCCTCGTCGAACATGCCGAGGGAGAGGAACCGGGCGCCGCTGAGACCGGAGAGCTCGTTGCGGGTGGTGATCAGCGTGAGGGCCCCCGGCGAGGACAGCAGCAGGGGGCTGACCTGCGCGTAGCTCGCCGCGTTGTCCAGGATGAGCAGCGCCTTGCGGCCCATGAGGGTCGCCCGCCAGAGGGCCGACCGCTCGTCGAGCGACTCGGGCACCGCCTCGGGCTCGACGCCGACCGCGCGCAGGAGGGCCCCGAGGGCCGAGGAGGGGTCCAGGGGCTCCTTGTTCGAGGTGTAGCCGTACAGGTCGAGGAACAGCTGGCCGTCGGTATAACGTTTCGCGGCTTCGTAACCGAAACGGACCGCGGTGGTGGTCTTCCCCTCGCCGCCGGCTCCGGTGATGACGCAGACCTTGGCCCTTCCGTCGCCGGTGACGGCCATCTCCTCGAGCTGGCGCAGGGGACCCTGCCGCCCGGTGAAGTCGGGGAGGTCGCGGGGGAGGTCGTTGCGGACCAGGTAACGAAACCCTGATTCCGTTGGCGCTCCGGCCGCCGGCTCCTCCCGGTCGGCGTCCTCCTGGAGGATCCGGGCGTGGAGGGCGGTGAGCTCGGGGCCCGGGTCGACCCCCAGTTCGTCGGCGAGCCGGGAGCGGAACTCCTCGTAGACGGCGAGCGCCCTGGCCCGCTCGTTGTCCCGCCACAGGGCGGTGATGAGCAGGTGGTGCAGGCGCTCGCGGAACGGCTCCTCGCTGACCAGGGGGGTCAGGCGGGAGGCCACCTCCGCGTGGCGGCCGAGCTCCAGGGAGCAGGTGGCCCAGCCGACGACGGCCGACCACCGCTCCTCGCGCAGGGGGGCGACCACGGAGTAGTCGAGGTATTCGGAACCGACCCCGGAGAAGGGCACCCCGCGCCAGCACGAGAGCGCGCGGTCGAGCAGGTCGGCCCTCTCCTGCGGCTCGGCCTTGGCCGCGGCGTCCCGGAGGCCCCGGAACCGGTGCAGGTCGACCGTGTCGGGGGCCACGTCCAGGGCGTAACCGCCCGAGGTGGTGGCGATGCTGTCGGGGAGGATGCGGCGGAGGTGGGAGATCTGGACCTGGATGACCGAACGCGCGGTACGCGGCGGGTCGTCGCTCCACAAGTAGCCGATCAGCTGGTCGACGGTGACCTCACGCCCGAGGTGGACCAGCAGGGCGCCCAGTACACAGCGCTGGCGCGGACCGCCGACCGGTATCGGTCGGCCTCCGGACCAGACGGTGATGGGGCCAAGCACGCCGAATTCCACAAGCAGCAACCCTAGCAAGCGACATTGCGGAAAAACGGGATGCGGACATGCCAACGGCTCCGAGTACCCCCCTCCACCCAGGTACTCGGAGTGACCGCTGGACCACCCTGCCGGACGCTACTCGTCCTGGCTGGGCTTTTCCTGCTCGGGAGCACTCTCGACAGGCTTCTGCTCGGCCGGGGGCCTCTGCTCGGGGTCCGGCTCGCGCAGCGGATTCATCCTCGCCACAGGAGTCGCGTCGGCGATGATCGCCTCGAACCGCTCATCCACGGTCAACATCTCCGGCACACGAACTCCTCTTCTCACCGCACTCGTGTAGAGCCGCAATGTGGCCCTACGTCGCCTGTGAAGCATCAAACGGACTCACCGCCCTCCGGCGGACCGGCCACCCGCGGCGAGTCCCGCCTCAGAACACACCACGGGTGGCATGTGTCCAACGAACGTCGCGCTGGTAGGCGACCATGAGCCGTCCTCTCATGGAGGCCTTCGCGTCGAACGAGTTCCACACTAGAGAGATCTTCTTCCACCGCGCTTTCAGTCTTCTTTCAGCGCCGGAATCGGTGTGGCGTCGGCCGTTGTTCGCATGCCGTTCACTCTTACCCCGTCCCACCGGCTCCTCACCACCGCTTGGCCGGTTGCGGACCGCCGACGCAGGGCGAAGACCCCCACACCGTGGCGTCATGGCAGGTGGGAACCCCTCGACCCGGGACCGGAAGGGGCTCGCCTTCCCACGGGAAACCCCGCGACTTCCGCGACGCGCCCGCGTCCCCGCACCCGTGCCGAAAAGCACGAAAAAGCAAAAATCCCCACGGGGAAGGCGATACCGCTTCCGTATATGCTCCCGGTATCCCGATAACGGCACCGCCTCCATTCGTCTCCTCCGGGTCCGGCGCCGGCCTTCGCGCCCGCGCCTCGCGGTCCGCCGCGGCCGTTCCCCCGGGACCCCCGGCTCCCCTCCCCCGCACGAGCCGCCCGTCCGGGCGGCGGCACGCGGTATCCGCCCCGTACAACGGAGAAGTGCTGCGGAGGCCTCCGGGCGGGCCATAGGTTCGGAGGAGCACGGGCATGATCGCCCGTGTCCGATCGTTGTGCACGGGAGGACGGACGTCCCCCGTGGTCCGGAAGGGAAGCCGATGTGGAGGACGTGATGCTGGAGGGCGACGGAAACGGCTGGGTCAGTCTGCCCGACGGTTCCCGGCGGTGGGGGGTGTACGGCGCGGCCGGCCTGCTGCTGTACACCACCGACGTGGCCGGAACCGGCCACGTGCTGCTCCAGCACCGGGCCGGGTGGACGCACATGGGCGGGACCTGGGGCATCCCCGGAGGCGCCAGGAACAGGGACGAGACGCCGCTGGAGGCCGCCGTCCGGGAATTCCGGGAGGAGATCGCCGGCGACCTGGGCGAGTACACCCTCGTGGGCGTCCACGAACAGGACCTCCAGGTGTGGCGCTACGACACGTTCCTGGCCAGGGTCGCGGAGATGACGCCGTTCCGGCCGGGCAACACCGAGAGCAAGGAGGTCCGGTGGGTCCCGGTGGACCGCCTGGAGGCGCTGCCCCTGCTGCCCGCGTTCCGCACCGCCTGGCCCCGTTTGTCCGCGGACCTGTCGGCGTCCTCCGACGGGAACCCCGGTGGTCCGGGCACTTCCGCGACCGGCTGATCGTTGCCCCTCCGAGGGCTCCCGTCACCCGGTGCCCTCGCTGCCGCGGATCCGGCGATGTGCCGGGGCGCGGACTCGGGGGTAAGTCAGGGACGGGCCCTGATGCGCGTGGAGCCCCGAGACTGCATGCTGGAGCGGACGGCCCGTCGAAGAGCGGTCGTCACGCGATTCGACTGGAGCAGTGGACATGACGCTGGAGCGCGGTAACGCATTCACTCCCGTCGCCTCGGCGACGATGATCTGGCCCTGGACCACCTCGGTCCTGGGGGGCGCGGCCGGTGGTGCCCTCTTCTTCCTGCTGAACCTGGGCGCCGGCGCCCTCTCGTCCGGGCTGACCGCCGCGGTGATCTTCTTCGCACTGATCGGCGGCGTCGGCGGTGTGATGCGCCAGAAGGCCGACCGCCGGGGCAGGCGCTACGCGGCCACCTACCCCTTCCGCTACGCCGCCGTGCCCGCCGCGGTCGGCGGTGCGGGCTACGCGATCGTCAGCTACGCGACCTCGATCCTGGCCGCCCCGATCGCCGGGCTGTTCGGCGCCCTGTTCGGCGGGTTGCTCGTCGCGGCGGCGATCTGGGTCACCGTCGGGCTCATCGCGATGGTGGTCGGGAACAAGAACGCCTAGGCTCGGTGTTTCCCGCCGGTGGCGGGAACTGGACACTCACCGACGGGAGACAACCGGGCGCCGATGACTGAAGCTGCTCGTCAGAAAATGGTCGAGCGGGTCCGAGGGCTCCTCCGCATGGCGGAGGACCCCTCGGTGACTGACGCCGAGAGCCAGGCGTTCACCGCCAAGGCCGCCGAGCTGATGACCCGCCACGCGATCGCGGAGGCCGAGGCCCGCGCCGAGAGGGGCGAGGAACCGGACGCGATCAGCCGCATGGACTACACCGTCGCAGGGGTGGGCGGCCACGGAAAGGCCCGGGTCCGGGCACTGGCCGACATCGCCGCCGCCTACGGCTGCCAGTCGGCGGTCAGAGGCAACAACTCCGAGAACACCGACCGCGTCATCATCCTGGTGGGGACGGTGAGCGCGCTGGACGCGCTGCGGATGCTGATGCCGTCGATCTCCATGCAGATGGAGTCGTCGGCCAAGTTCATGAGTTCGTCGCACGTGGCGGACATCCGCGAACTGCGCAACTACACCAGGTCGGAGCTGGAGACCGAACGCAAGCGCTACTACCGGTCGTTCGTGCGCGCCTACGGGCGTGCGGTCGCGGAACGCATTCGGGAGTTCCGGGCGCGGTTGCAGGAAATGGCCGCTCCGGGGGGTTCCGACGGGTCCAGTGAGAGCGTCGACGCGGCCCGCGGAACGGAACTGGTCCTGCTCAACGACGTGAACCGCGTGCGTGAGGAGTTCCAGAAGCAGTTCCCCCAGTTGCGCAAGCACCGGCCGGAGCGTACGCACAGCGCGGCGGGCTACCGCGCGGGGTACAGACGGGGGCGCCAGGCCGAACTCGGGCTGGACACCCCGGTGAGCCGCGGGGGGACGTCCACCCTGGCAGAGGGCGAATAGGGCTCACCGCCCCGCGTTGTCCACAGGCTGTGCACAGAACCGCCCCTCGTGATGTTTTCGCATGTCAAAGCAGAAATGCGAGAGTCCACCAGGGGTGGTTCGGGCGTTCTCTGCAGACGATTACCCCGGGTTATCCACAGGAAGTTCGCCTTCCTGTGGATAACTCTGTGGATAAGGCGCGGCCGACGTGGGAAAAGGCCTCAATCCCTGTTCAGGACACCCGCAACGGTTGAACCAGATAGCGGAAGGACGGGTTCTCCCCCTCCTCGGCGGGAACGTCGGTGAACACGGCGGGTTTCGTCTGCTCGGTGAAGTTGAGGTACGCGGTGTCGGTCTCCACCGCCGTCAGACCGTCCATCAGGTAGTCGGGCCGGAAGGCCATGCGCAGCGGCTCCCCCTCGTAGGAGACCTCGATCGCCTCCACCGCCTGGGCGTCGTCCCCCGAACCCGCCTCCAGGAGGACCTCCCCCTCGGTGAACGCCAGCCTCAGCGGGGTGTTGCGGTCCGCGACCAGCGCCACCCGCTTGACCGCCTCCGCCAGAGGGCCGACCGCCACCTCGGCGCGGGCCGAGAACTCCTGCGGGAACCACGAGGCGTACTTGACGAACTCGCTGTCGATCAGCCGGGTGGTGGTGCGGCGCTCACCGTTCCCGAAGCCGATCATCCCCTCCCCCGGCGACAGGCCCGCACCCCCGCCCGGCGTCCCCGAGGACAGGGCGATGTCCACGTCGGAGCGGTTGACCAGTCCGCGCACGGTGTCGTACAGGGTGCGCGCCGGCACCAGGGCCGCGGTGTCCACGCCCTGGTCGGAGGGGTTCCACCGCAGGTCGCGCACGGCGATGCGGTAGCGGTCGGTCGCGACCACGCTGAGGGAGTCGCCCGTGAAGTCGAGGTAGGCGCCCGTGAGCATGGGAAGCGTGTCGTCCCGGCTCGCGGCCGGGGCCACCTGGCGCACGGCTGTGGTGAAGGCGTCCGCGGACACGGAGCCGATCAGGCCGGGCATGCCGGGCAGGGAGGGGTAGTCCTCCAGCGGCATGGTGATGAGGGTGAAGCGGGCGGCGCCGCCGACGACCCGCAGTTTGGCGCCGTCGGTGTCGATGTGCACCGAGCCCGGGGGGAGGTTGCGCACGATCTCGGCCAGGAGGCGGCCCGGGACGAGGGCGGCTCCGGACTCCTCGGAGAGGACGTCCACGGACGCGCGCGTGGAGACCTCGTAGTCGAACCCGGACAGGTGCAGCGCCGAGCCGTCCCCGGAGACCTCCATCCGGATCCCCGCGAGCACGGGCACCGCGGGACGGGTGGGCAGTGCCCTCGCGGTCCAGGCGACCGCCTCGGCGAACGCGTCGCGATCCACTCGCAGTTTCACGGGTCGGCCTCCTCGTAGGTGTCGTACAGCGTCAACCTACCCAGGGGCTCCGACAAGCGACCGGCCCCGTCGCCGGGGTCGGACCTGTGGAGACCCCGGTCGGACCGTGCGGAAGGGGTGGTGCGACCGGGACCGGACCGGGGCGCCTCCGCCGTAACGGCGTTCGTGTCCGCCATGCCCCCGCAGTCGCTGCCGGGCGGCCCCCGGGCCCCGCCCTCCCGTGCCGCCGACCACCCCGGAACCGGAGCGGGAGATCCCCGCGAAGCCGCCCGTCCCCGTGGGCTACCATGACTGGCGGAGAGTCACTCTCCCGGGAGGGTTCGCATAGCGGCCGAGTGCAGTGCTCTTGAAAAGCACCAAGTCCTTGACGGGGCTTCATGGGTTCAAATCCCATACCCTCCGCAGAACCCGCAGGTCAGCAGCTCGCGGGAGAGACAGAGAAGGCCGGTCGCCCGGCTCCATCGCACATTTATCGCACATGGACCAGGCCACCGGCTTTCGCCGTTCCCGGGGTCAGGCGGCAAGGACCCTCTGCCGAGCGGCGTCCATCGCGTCCGCGACCTCGTCCAGGCGGTCGGGGAACAGGTGCCCGTACCGGTCCAGGGTCATGGTCGCGGTCTTGTGGCCGAGCATCGCTTGCACAACCTTGACATCCGCGCCGGCGGCGATGGCCAGTGACGCGGCCGTGTGCCGGAGCTTGTGGGGGGTCAGTCCCCTGTCTCCCAGTTCCGCCGCCTGCACGGCCAAGGAGAACTCACGGTTGCGCCAGTTCCGGATGCGCAGCGGAGCGCCCCGCCTGGTCGTGAAGAGCAACGCGTCCACCGGCCGACCTTCCACGAAAGGTCGCAGCTCGGAGACGAGCGACCTGGGCACCGGCACGGTCCGGAACTTCCCGTTCTTAGGAGCCTGCTCGACGAGCTTCCCCTCAACCTCGGCGAAGGTGACCACCACCCGCACACGCCTCCTGTCCAGATCGACCCTTCCCACGCGCAGCGCGGCGGCCTCACTCCACCGCATGCCGGTGTAGGCCAGGAGCAGGATGAGAGCGCGGCTCACCCTGGCCGACGCGAGTTCCTGCCCGTACTTGGTGCGCAGTGTCAGGGAGGCGTTCGCCAGCGCCTCCACCTGGGCGTGGTCGAGGTAGACGTGTTCGGCCTCGGAGGGTTTGGGCAGCGGTACGCCCCTGGCCGGGTTGAAGGGAATGCGCCGGGGGACGCACCAGCCCAGGACCATCGACAGCACGACGTGCGCGTGCCGGGTCTGGGAAGCACCGAGGTTGCTACCGCCCTCGTCCCGGGGTTTCTGAAGCTCTGCCACCCATACGGCCACGTCTTCGGTGTGGATTGCCGAGAGGCGGAGGTCTCCCCAGCGCGGCAACACGTGGTTGTCGAGCACTGCACGGTACTGCCACCAGGTGGACCGTTTGATGTCCGTGCGCGTGCTCAGCCACTTCTCGGCCATCTCGGCCACGGTGACCTTGGCGTCGTGCGGGTTGCGGTAGGAGCCCTCGTGGAGGCTGTTCTCGATCTCGGTCTTCTTCTTGTCAGCGTCGGGCTTCTTCTGAAAAACGCCGCCGCTCTTGATCTTTCCGGAGGGGTCGTAGTAGCGGACCCACCACCGGCCGGGCGGCGTGCGCTTGGTCGCCTTGGCCTTCTTCGCCGCCTCCACGTACGCCTTGTCCTTGGTGCGGTCATAGACCCACGCGCGAGCCATGGGAGTTCCTTCCGTGGGTTACTGGGCGAGGACCCAGGAGCGGACTTCTCCGGGGATGTAGCGGACGTATCGGCCGATGCGGTGGGAGGGCGGTCCGTCGCCCTTGTAGCGCCACTCGTAGAGGGTCTTGGGCGGGACGCGGAGGTAGGCGGCGGCCTCGGTGACGGACCAGAGCGGGGACGCCTCGCTACGGGGGTTCGGGACGGTCGGGGGACGGTTCATGCGGCCTCCAGAGGTCGGGTTGCCGAGTGTCCGGTGTCGCGGGCAGCGGCGAGCTGCGAGCGGCGTTTGAGGGCTTCGCCCACAGCCCGGAGTAGGCGTTGCTCCCGAGGGGCCACGTCGGGATCGGTGGGACGGGCCAGCTCCCAGGAGAAGGAGCCGGAGGCCACCGTCAGCAGCGGCGGGCGGTCGTCCTCGTCGCCCTGGCCGTCGTCGCCGGGGGTGACGCCGAGGGCGTTCAGGACCCAGGTGAGGCGGTCGGCTTTGTGGTCGGCGAGGGTCTTGCCGGACCATTTGCGCGAGACCAGGACGCGGCGGCCCGCGTAGCCCAGGTGTTCGCGGCGGTGGGCTTTGGAGCGGCAGAACCCAGGGCGCATACCCGGTTTGGCCTCGTCCGGTTGGACCCCGTAGCGGAGCCAGTTCGCGCACCGGGGCGAGCAGGGTTCGAAGCGGAGCGCGTCAAGGAGACGGTCCACGTGCTGTTCCTGCCGGTCGGTCTCGGCGGCGTGGCACTCGGCGATGTCCTTGGTCAGGTACTTGGCCAGGTAGCGGACGCACCGGTCGGCGTCAGCGGACCCGGCGACCACGCCTTTGGCGTCGACCTGTCGGCCGAAGCGCACCACGTGATGGGGTTGCGGGTCGGGGTCCTCATCCAGGGCGTCCAAGGCCTCGTCCCACGTGGGGAGCAGTTCGCCCGTGGTCGGGTCGAGGAAGGTTCCCGCAGAGGCGTCCCATTCGGGAAGGCGGTCGCCGTCGAAGCGGACCGTGTCGGCGTTGGGCCACCAGACCTGGTGGTAGGTGGCGGCGGCGATCTGGCGCAGCTCTGCCCGGGGGAGGGTGCCGCGTGTGGCCATGTGCAGGTGCGGGGCCAGGCGGCGTTGGGGTTCGACGGCGGCGAAGTACTGGACGTCGAACCCGGCGACCCGTCGGAGGTTCTGCACGAACCGGTCGACGAGCTTGGAGAAGTGCAGGGCGTCCCGGGCGGCACGCCGGTAGTCGTAGGTGGCGAAGTCCACCGGGGTGCCGTCCGAGCGGACCCGCCCGTAGGAGTCCAGGGTCAGGGTGATGAAGAGCGAGGGCCGGAACACCTTCCCGGACGTGGGATCGGTGTAGGCCCGGCCGACCGTCTTCCTCGTCATGGGCCGCTTGGGCAGGTCGGGGGCGTCCTGGCGGCGTTTGGTGGAGCGCACCCGGCGCGGCTTGGCCGCAGCGGCGTCCGAGGAACGGGTCACCGAGCCCCGCAGCCCGGAGGCGGTGATCTCCTCGTCCAGGTCCGCAATGGCGGCGTCCAGGGCGGCGAGCTGTTCGGCATCAGCGGTACCGGTGGCGGCGAGCCGGTCTCGTTCGGCTGTCATTACGGCCCGCTGTTCCACCCAGCCCCGTTGCGTGTCAGTGGGCGGGTCGGGCTGGACCACGGGTTCGGTGTCCAGGTGCCAGCCCTCTTCACACTGGGTCCGCCGCAACGACCGCTTCCGTTTCGCGCAGGCCGGGCAGCGCGATTCCAGCGTGGACCCGCACGGCACGTCGATCACCGTCGTCTCACCGGTGGCGATGTCCGTGCGCCGAAGGGACACGGGGCGGATGCACACGCCGTGGTCGGCGGCGACCTGTTCGGCCACCTCACGCGCCAGGGGTTGCGCGAGCCGTTCGGCCCGGGTGGACTTCCCCGTAGGCGTCGGCATCAGGCCTCACCTCCCTTAAAGGTGGAGAGGCCGTACACGTCGGCCATCTCGGCGATGTCGTCGTCTGAGACGTACGCGGCCCGGACACGGACCGGGGCGGGTGAGCCTTCGAGGCGGACGTATCCGACACCGGGAAGGGTGGGGTCGATCAGGTGGGCGTTCGCGCCCCGGTCGCGTGCCCCTTCCCCGAGGACCATGTCCACCTGTGAGGCCTCGTCCAGCCGCAGGGCGACCTTGTCGGGGAAGAGGTTGCGGAGGTTCATGACCTCCTTGCGGGGGTCCTGCAAGGCGGCCAGGACGGCGAAGCCGACCGAACGCCCCTGTGAGGTCAACGTGGCTATGGCGTTCTCCGCGCGGCGTCGGACGTCCCGGTCGGGGTGGTAGGCGGTCAGGAACGCGACCTCGTCCAGGACCACGACCACGAACGGATCAGTCCGGGTCGGGGTGTGGGAGCGGTGCTTTCCTGCGTAGCGCTCGGCCCGCGCCTGCATGTCCCCTACCGCCTGTTCCAGCAGGGCCACCGCGGTTTCTCCGGTGTCGGCGTAGTGGGCGAACAGGCCCCGCCCGTAGGACAGCTCCATGCGCTTGGGGTCGATCGCCCAGATCCGCACCGTCCCCTTGGCCACAGCGGGGAGCATGGCGCGGATGGCGGACCAGATCACAGAGCCCTTGCCGGAGCCGGTGACGCCGGCGACCAGGACGTGCGTGCCGTGCAGGCGCAGCTTCCAGGGTGAGCCGTCCTCACAGCGGCCGACCGGCAAAGCACCCAGGTCCGGAGCGTCGGGCACGGGAAGGGCTTCGAGGGGTTCGGCGAGGGTGTCGTAGCGGGGGAACTCCAACGTGATGC
This sequence comes from Nocardiopsis sp. NPDC055824, assembly GCF_053616335.1. Classification (NCBI taxonomy): domain Bacteria; kingdom Bacillati; phylum Actinomycetota; class Actinomycetes; order Streptosporangiales; family Nocardiopsidaceae; genus Nocardiopsis; species Nocardiopsis sp. NPDC055824. The sequence continues at coordinate 21,920 of NZ_JBSHDN010000020.1, read as the reverse complement.
GGCGGGGGCCGTCGATGATCACCCGGCAGGACGGGGCGTTGAAGCCGTGCGCCAGCTCGGCCACGCGGGTCTCGAACTCGGCCGGAGAGGTGCCGGCCACCAGGGTGACCTTGACCCGGTCGGCCCAGGTGTCGCAAACGACGCGGCGGATCCTGGGGAGGTAGCGGCGTTCCTGGTAGGACTGCGCGAGGCCGGAGATGACCAGGACGGGTTGCCAGTGGCGACGGTACACGAACACGTGCCGCCACCACGCCAGCAGCCGCAGCGTCACCCACGTGCGGTGGGAATCCGGCCAGACACGCCACCACACCAGAGACGCCACCGAAGCCAGACCCCACAGACCAGCGAGAGCGGGCCAGTCCCCCAGCCACCACACCCCTGCCGAGGCGGTGACACAGCCAACGAGAACGGGGAAGCGGAACGGCAGGGTGACCAGGAACCGGACCAGCCGGTAGATCCACGAGGCCAGGACGACGATCCCGGGGGTTTCCACGATCGGGGTCGTCCACCGCACGCCCTGAGCGGGAGAGGGCAGGGTCGTGTTGGACTGGGCGGAGCCGACCTTGGAGGTGAACGGCATCACAGGCCACCGCCGCTCAACGTCTCGCCGGTGGCGATCTGGGAGAGGATGCGGTCCCGGTCGGCGCGGGCGCGCTCGGCGCCCTTGGCGGCGTCGGGGTTGCCGCCCCGCTCGGCGAGGGCAGCGAACACCTGGGCCTTGAAGTCGAAGAACGCCGCGTGCTCGGCGGGGGTGGTGCGGGGCTTGCCGATCTCGGCCAGGAACACACGGACCAGCTGGGGGCCGGTCAGCGTGGACAGGTCGGGGCGGTTGTCGGACATACTGAAGACACCTCTTCACGAAGCTTTCGCAGGGTTCGGGTAGGGGTTCCAGGGGCGGCCGAGGTGTTGGAGCACCAGGCCGCCCCGTCTCATGTGCGGATGGGGGTCAGGCGGCGTCCTTGGCCGGGGCGCGACGTGTTCCGGCACCGCCGGGGGCCTTCACGCCACGGGCACGCAGCGAGTAGGCCACCCGGGGACGGCGGCCGGAGTCGTCGACGTAGGGCATGACCGCCATCGCTTCGAACTCGATCGGCCGGAACGGCAGCCCGGGGACCTCGTCCGGGAGGGTCGGGCAGTGCTCGGCGGCGATCTTGACCTTCACCGACTTGGCCTTGCCCCGCGCCTCGGGATCGGCGTCGATCACGTCCACCGCCCACAGCGGAAGGCCCGTGTCCTTGTCGAGCTGCGGCCGCTTGGTCTCGAAATCGGTGATCGGCTCCACCCCCAGCGCGAACGCACCGTGCGGGAACACGGTCCCGAACGCGACCGATACAGCACCCTGAATAGCCATCTCTCAGCCTCTCATTTCATGTCCACTCAACCACTTGTTCGGTCAAGTGGAAGTCAGGATAACCGGCCACACTCGTCCGGACAAGTGGATAGGTGGCCGGTGTTCGATCCGCACTCACACGGCCGGGTAGGAGTCCTCCAGTTCGTGCAGGTCACCGGGGAGAACCACCTCAGCGACCGCGATCACCTCTCCGCCCGCGTTGAGAATCCGCGCGGTGATGCACAGCACCGGAGCACTCTCACCCAGCCCCAGCGACGAGCGTTCCGCGTCAGTGGCCAGGCGAGCGCAGAGGCGTTCGACGACCTTGGAGGGGCGCAGCTGCTTGACCATCTGCACGTGTTCGCGGGCACCGATGCTGATCGGCTGCGTCTCGCCCAGGTCGGTCCCCTCGGCCACGTGCAGGGGGAACCAGAGGGCGACCAGTTCGCTGGGTTGACCCTCGTCCAGGACCAGGCGTTGGCGCATGACGGCCGCGGAGCCCTCGGGGGCGCCGATCGCCTCGGCCACGGCAGCCGTCACCGGGATGCGGCCGGCGGTGAGGATGCGGTTGCGCTTGGCCTCCTCGGAGGCATCGAAAGCACTCGCGCCGGCATGGGAGCGCTCGGAACTCTGCTGAGGCACCCCGCGGACGAAGGACCCGCGTCCGTGTTCACGATCAATCCAGCCCTGCATGCTCAGGATCTGCAAGGCCCGCACGACCGTGGAGCGCCCGGCCCCGAACTCACGGACCATACGGGACTCGGAGGGAAGCATCTCCCCCACCGGATAGGTACCGTCTTCGATGCGCTCTTGGATCGCCCGCACGATCTGCACGTACTTGGGCGGAGCGAACTCCAGACTCGACATGTTGTCCACCTGGTGACTCTAGTACTCGTGTGGTCGAGTAGCTTACTGGTGTTGGTCGTCCCTGTCAGCAGGTGGGGGCACATATGAACCCCACGAGACGACCAGGGAGCACGACGGGAAGCACATCCGCAGGTGTGCACATCGCCGTGAAGGAAGGACCCCGCGTGCCCTGGGCCCCGTGGTCTCGAAAGACGTCAGGGCACGCGGGAGTCGGAGAAGGACCGCTAGAAGGGCCGCCAGTCCTGGGCACGCTGAACCGTGTACACGGTCAGGTTGTCCACCGTGGCCCCGCACACCGCCCGGCGTTCGGCCTCCACCAGCGCCACAGCCACCAGAGCCACGTCGTAGCGGGCCGCCTCGTCCGCCGCGGACAGCACCGGCGGCACGACACGACGGACATGCGTGCACTGGGCACCGCCCACCTCATGGACCAGACCGACGACGTAGGTCAGACGCAGGCGCCGCAGCGCCAGGGCCGGAGGAAGCACGCACCGGTACCGCTGCACCACCGACGCCCCATCGGGGCCGGGGGAGACGGCTTCGTAGGTGATGGACTCCCAGTCCTCGCAGGCCACCCGCACCCGTACGCCCTGTTCACGCGCCCAACTGGTGAGGGATTCACGGCCGGAGACCGGCCCGCAGGCATCGGTGTTCACGTCCGCACCGCCCCGATGGCGATGGCGGTACGCACCAGGTCGCGCAACTCGTCCATGCCGTCGAAGGCGGGAGTCGAACGCGCGATCTGCACCAGCAGGTTGATGCCCCGCCGGTCCCTCTCGGCCCGCTGGGCAATGCGCCGACGTTCCCAGTCCAGGTAGGGGCCGCGCTGGAGGCAGTACGCCCGGGGGTCGTCGCCGTCCATCACGATCGGTTCGGGCGCCGGCCACACCTGCACCCGTGCGGGAGTGGGCAGGTGGAACGGCCTGGGGCCGGTCCGGTGGTGCCTGCCGTGTCGTTTCGGTCCTATCAGAGTCACCAGAGCCCGAATCCGGGCGATAAAGTCGCTCACGTCAGCCTGCTTTCGTCAGGTTGGCCACGCCCCCGGACGCCTGGACCGCGTCGCGGGGGTCTGTTGTCTGTCGACGGTCTCTCCTGGGGCCGGAAGCAGATCCGGCCGGAGGGTTCTCCGCCCTCTCGCGCTAGGAGCCCGTTCCGGTCCCGCGGCATGCCGTGCAGGACACGACGCGCGTGGCCGGTTCCTGGGCGTTCGAGGAACGCAGCACGACCAGGCGTCGCGAACGGACGGTCTTTCGGCCACGTCCACGGCACGCCCTGCACCGCTGCGGCTCTGAAACGGCGACGGCATCCACGAAGCACGCTCCCGGTGGATTGGCGGTGCCACGTCTCCATAGCGAGGAGGGCACCGCTCACAACAACGGACTACTGCACTCTCATGCACATAAGAACAACCCATGCACTCATGTATATGAGTAGTGAGATAAGAGTGCCTGACTCATGTACATGAGTCAACCCTCTTGTGTGGAGACGCCGAACCACGGCACCCCACACCCTGCTCTCAATCCGTAGCGGGAATCCGGTAGTCGAGCACGAACTGGTCAGCCGCCATGATCGTGTCGCACACCTCGACCACACGGTCAGTCGTGGTGACGGCATTGCGGGTCAGGTGGATGATCGCAGAGCCGGGGCTCAGAGCCAGCGCACTCGCTTCCTGCTTGGTGGCCAGACGCGCCCGCACGGTCTCGGTGTATTCGGCGAACTCGTGTCCATGCTCTTCCAGCCGCGCGTAGATGCCACCGCCACCGGGGTTCTCCTCGAAGAGCTCGGGGATGTCCCGCGCTACGTCCCACGGCAGGTAGGACGTCGCTTCCTCGGTAGGGGTGCCGTCACTGAAGTAGAGACGGCGGCGGGCAAGAACCTTGTCCCCCCCAACCACGCCCAGGCGCTCAGCGATCTCAGCGGGAGCGGAGACAGGTCCGATGGAGAGGACCTGGACTGTGGGCTTCACGCCGGCCTGCTCGGTCTCCGCGATGTAGGCAGCTTTACCCGCGCGACGGTGGGAGCGACGGAAACGGTCCGACGACTTGCGAGTGACCGGAGGCCGGGACTTCACGAAGGAGCCCCTGCCCTGGTAGGTCTCCACCAAGCCGGTCGTGCGGAGCTGGGCGACAGCTTTGCGGACCGTGCCCGACGAGACGCCGTAGCGTTCCATCAGCGCGGTCTCACTCGGGATCTCCTCAGCAGGAGCCAGGCGCCCGGTTCTGATCTGCTCTTCGATGTCGTCCGCAATCTGGAGATACCGGGGCTTCGCAGATCGCGCCCCTACAGTGCTCGTCATAGTCCTTCTGTTCCTCCTATGCTCCTGTACATGAGTAACAGCACCGGAGACAAGCCGTCAACGCCGCTGCACTCCGTGTCCGTAGCGGGAGCCGTCATCCGCGAGGACGGGCGGATGTTGGTGATCAAGCGCAGGGACAACGGCAACTGGGAGCCCCCGGGCGGAGTCCTGGAGTTGAATGAGACCCCGCAGGAGGGGGTTGCCCGCGAGGTCCTGGAAGAGACCGGCATCCACGTCGAGGTGGAACAGCTCACGGGCGTTTACAAGAACATGGTTCGCGGAATCGTCGCCCTTGTCTTCCGCTGTAGGCCTTCTAGTGGCACAGAAATCCCAACCTCCGAGTCTACAGCCGTCGAGTGGGTTTCCCCATATCAAGCTTCAGAGCGAATGTCCGAGGCATACGCAGTCCGCCTGTTGGACGCTCTTGAGATCAACGCACCACATGTGCGCAGCCATGACGGCGCAAGAATTATTTCCAGCCAATGAGCAACCTTTTAATGGAGGATGAAAATTTCTCGATTTCGACTTTCTGCATCAAGATCACCCCCAGGCGCAGTCAATCAAAAAAGCACTACTGTCGAAAGCATACCAAGACCTGAAGTCCACCAATTAAATCCTTCCCACATGCAATGAAATTGAATTCAAGGGTTCAAGAAACTCCCTTGAGACACTCTGGACATAATTGGAAAACTCTAACACCGGCCCCCTCTAGCTCAACGAAAGCATGAAGCCAGTCCGAGTCGGAGCAATTAACAACCTGAGACTCACATTTATCGGCGAGAACAACTGCCACGAATTTCTTGTCTGAAGGATCAAAATCCTGCAATGAATCCGGAATATCTAAAAAATCACCATCTTCGCTGACAGGAACCTCGACAGCAACTACAGCATTCTGACTGGCCTGCCTTCGATGAACGTACAAGAAAAAATGATCGCCAACTCCCGGCTGGCCACTGTAATTACAGTAGTCTTCATACTCAGACAATATCCTGCCGAGGTTATCAACCACAACGACAGCCCCTTGTGTGCAATGCTCAAGGAAATCGACTGCCTGGTCGCTACACTCTCTTGAAACATGGGTTCTCCTCCCATTTGCAGCGATGAGAACATTTGTATCCACAACACTTCTTTGTGGAAATTTCAATTTTTCTCCTTACCAGAGGATCGCTTTTTCCGCGCCGCGCGATTCATCGCCACTGACTCTTCAAGCGAGTTTCCAAAGAAGCCATCAGGCCAGTTCTTAATATTGCCATAATCATCGAGCTCCAATTCTCGAATAGTAGATTTCCTACCTTGAGAATCACAAAAATAAACAGAGCAGTCTTCAGACGAAAATCCCACCCTCTTGTTCCAGTTAATTATCTCACCTTCAGCTATTCTGCGCTGCATCCTAAGCAACAGATGCTCAGAATGGCTCTCAACGATAAGCTGCAGATTTCTAACCTTAGCTGCCTCAATCAGAACGTCCGCAAGGGCACTTTGAACAGCAGGGTGCAGGTGTATCTCCGGCTGCTCGAGCATCACTATAGATTCTTCGGGGACGTAGGCGAGTAGCACCAATACTGGTAGCACCTGACTGACGCCAAAGCCGACGTCCGTGAGAAGCACCTCCGAACTATACTGGCTCTTTTTAACAAGAACCCGATATAGCGAGTTTCTATCATCCACGGCTTTTACGTCAAACGAGTATATCAACCCCAATTGCTTAAGCCATTCTGCCACGTGCTGCTCTACGGTAATTCTTCGAACAGCCTGAAGTACGCCATTTTTCTTTTCAATATAGGCTCTTGTATTAGTATTCCCATCGGCCTGACTTGAAATAAGTGCTTCGATGGACTTTTCCCCGCGGTGGCCGACATCCATAGGACGACCACCTGCCCAAGAATATTGCCGCTTGGGGTCGTCCCGAAGCGGCCCAAGATAATAAATTCTGTCAAAAAGCCTCTCGAGGTCTAGCTCGAGATCAGAAAGAAAAGACGCGTTCTGATAATACGCACGAACCTGGTCCGGAAAACCATAGAATTTCCTTGGAGGAGGAAGTGGCCAAGCCCTCCCAGGGGTTCGCTTTATCCGGTATCCTTCACTCGATAGTTTATAGCTATTAGTCTTTGAATGCATCAGAGAAAAACTAAGTCCATCTAGAACATACTTCAGTTTTTCCACTCGAATGTCAGACAGATGCTTCTTCACTTCAACTTCGAATTCAATCGCACTCCCCTGGAATATGGGAGGAGAATTCTTCTTGTCTAGATTGGGAATAACAACTGGACTCTCGGGAGTCCACGCCACCGATATACCCAGGCCTGAGTTTTCACTGTGAGAAAATAGGATATCGTTGAAGTTGCCGAGCTCAACCATTGAGTCAGGCCTACCGAAATCAAAGACACTTCTCATGTCGGCAGATTCAGCTGTCTGCTTCATGAGCATCAGACTCTGAAGAATACTAGTTTTTCCAGAGGAATTAGAACCAAAGAAAAGTGTTATTTTGCTGAAATCGATATCTCCGGTTTCTTGCCATGATTTAAAGTTCCGAAGATTTAGCTTTTCTATCATTTAATTAATCTTCCTAACCGGTGCTCCGATGGCCCCTCTGCCGAATACACCCTTATGAGATCAAGGCGACGGCGCGAGCGCCGTCGCGGCGGCCAGCAGCCTCCGCTCGGGCTGCGGGCTGCCGCCCGGTCCCAAGCGTGCGGCCACATGCCCGCACACCCATGACTCTCCTCGGACAAGTCCAAGGCTGAGGTGGACTAGAACTGCCCGAGAGGACCATAGTGAACCAGGACACATGCATCCGTCAGAGAAATCAGTCTCAATGTTTGATGGCAATATCAACCGTCACGGTCATGTCACTCTCGGCTGACGCTTGAAGCTGTGCTATCCACCGCTCGTATCTACGATGTGTCGGCGACTGGCAGTACCAAGGGGCTCGCGCCCCCTGGACCCCCCGAGCCCACACGGACCCTGGCGCGACACAGGACGTGCGGATGCTCGGACCGATCGCGCCAGACCCCGCGCGGGACCGGACCCGTGGTCGCTGTCTGCTGGGGTACCGACGCGGCGTCTCTCCCTGCCCAAGATCCCCAGAACACTCTCAACTCCATCGCACATTTATCGCACATGACTCCGAGAAACGGCCGGAAGCGCTGGGAAGCCACCGGAACATCTATGCAGCTCACAGAGCATTTCCTCGGTTTGCCAGCAGGTCGTCAGACCCCCTCGGACCAACGGGGCTTCATGGGTTCAAATCCCATACCCTCCGCAGAACCCGCAGGTCAGCAGCTTGCGGGAGAGACAGAGAAGGCCGGTGGTTCCGGGCCGGTGCGCACACGGCGCACACGCCCCCGGGGCCACCGGCCTTCCGCGTGTCCGGGTCCGGGTCCGGTCACCGCGGCCGGCGCAGTGCGGAACGGGCCCGCAAGGTCCCCGTCGACGTGTCGACAGGTCGACGGGGCCCGACCTCCGGAGGGGGAGGCCCTCCCTCCGCGCAGGCAACGCCGCAGCCGGACAAATCCGTGGACAGTCAGCGGGGCGGTCGAGCATGCTGCCTCACGGACGGCGCACCCGGCCGACCGCCCCCGACCCACGGAGGACTCATGGCATTGGTACGCAAGGGCTCACGCCGTATCAGCGTGGACGGCACGGACTACCGCTGGCGCGTACGCCGCAGGCCGACCTACGCGCAGGGGGTGGGTGAGAGCCCCATGACCTTCGCGGCGGAGCTCGCGGACTCCCCCGGACGGGTGCTCGTCGTCGCGACGCCGCACCCGCACCCGGGCCACTACCGGGTGGGACCCGGCGCGGCCGTCCCCGTCACCCCGGCCGTGGTCGCGACCGCCATCCGCCGGGCCCGGGACGAGGGGTGGAGCCCTTCCTCGCCCGGCTCTCCCCACCACCTGACCCTCTGAGGCCGACCCCGTCGGAGCACCGGAACCGGGGGCGGCGGCGTCACGGGCCCCGGGCCGGTCCTCGGGCGCCGGCCCCGGGGCCCGCTGCCCTACTCGTCCTCGTCGGCGTGCCTGGGGAGGACGACCACGGGGATCCTGGAACGGTGCAGCACGCCCTGGCTGACCGAGCCCAGGAGCAGGCCGCGCACGGTGCCCCTGCCCCGCGAGCCCACCACGACGGCGTCCGCGCCCTCGGCGGCCTCCAGGATCGCGCTCACCGGGCTGTTCTGGGTCCGCACCACGCTGACCTCGACGTCGAGGTCCTCGCGCCTCTCGTCGACGACCTCGGCGAGCAGGCCGGCCACCAGTTCCTCGGACTGCCTCTCGAACAGCTCCTCCTGCGGCTGGTACCCGGCGGCGGTCATCGCGACCGGGTCGTAGGGGTAGGGAACCTCCCAGCTGTGGACCACGACCAGTTCGGCACCGCTCTCAGCCGCCAGGTCGTAGGCGAGGCCGAGGGCGCGGCGCGCGGTCTCGGAGCCGTCGACACCGACCACGATCCGGTCCATCGACGTGGTCGCGGGCTTGCCCTTGCGCGAGGGGACGACCACGACCGGGCACGGCGCGTGGGCGGCCACCCGGACGCTGACCGAGCCCACGAACACCGACTTGAACGTGCCCATCCCCCGGGTGCCGACCACGATCAGGTCGTGGGGGTGGCTCTGCCGGATGACGGCCAGCGGCGCCTCCTCCATCGCGGTCACGGCCTCCGTGACCACGGTCGGCCGGAGCTCGCGGACGTGTGCCTCCGCCTCGCCCAGCACACCGGTGGCCTGGCCGTGGATCTCCGGCGTGGGCTCGAACCGCGCGGCGCCCCCGTGGGCCGACACGATCAGCGGCATCCCCAGGGCGTGCACGATGCGGAGCGGGGCGTCCCGCCGGGCGGCCTCCGCCGCCGCCCACTCCAACGCCGCCCGTGAGCCGTCCGATCCGTCGATCCCCACGACGACCCGGGCCGGGCGCACCTCTTTGCCTGCCATAGTTCCCCCTTAGCACTGCGACAGCACTGCGGACCATCTTCGTCGAGTAGACCAGCGCCCCGCCGGAACGGCGCAGGCCGAAGGTCGCCGTTCCGTCCGACCTACGGCCCCGGCGCGCATGCCCGGGACCGGCCCGGAACGGCGGCCGACGGCCCGGCGCGGCACCGCGGAGCACCTGGTGCCCGGATTCCCTCCCCACCATTGTCCGGAAGCGGGTCCCGTAAACCGGAGAGGCGCCCTCCGCGCGTTGTGTCCCGTCCCGACCGTCCTCACCCGCGCCAGGCGAACGCCTCCCCGACCGACGCCGCCAACTGGAGGTAGGCGTCCCGCGTCCCCGGGGCGAGCTGGTCGAGGTCGACCTCGGCGCCCTCCTCGAGGTGGCCGTCCCAGGGCACCCGGACCACGTCGCGGCACCTGCTCGCGAAATGGCCCTCCAGCCGGTTGAGGTCGACGCTGCTCTTGCTGTTGGACCGCACCATCGACAGCACCACGACGGCGCCGCGCACGAGCGGCCCGTGGCCGTGCGCCTCCAGCCAGTCCAGGGTGGCGCTGGCGCTGCGGGCCCCGTCCACGGAGGCGGAGCTGACCAGGACCACCTGGTCGGCGAGCCCGAGTACCCCGCGCATCGCCGAGTGCAGGAGGCCGGTGCCGCAGTCGGTGATGCAGATGGAGTAGAAGTGCTCGACTATCCGGGCCACCTCGCGGTAGTCGCCGTCGCTGAACGCCTCGGAGACGGCGGGGTCGCGGTCGGAGGCGAGGATCTCCAAGCGGCTGGGCGACTGGGACGTGAACCCCCGGATGTCGGCGTAGCGCGACACGAGGTGGCGCTCGTTGAGCAGGTCGCGGATGGTCGCGGCGGTCTCCAGCCGCACCTTGTCCGACAGCGTGCCGCGGTCGGGGTTGGCGTCCACGGCGAGGACCCGGTCGCCGCGCAGCGAGGCCAGGGTCGCGCCCAGCGCGACCGTGGTGGTGGTCTTGCCCACCCCTCCCTTGAGGCTGAGCACCGCCACCCGGTGGTGCCCGGTCGCGACGGGGGTGCAGGCGCGGGCCACCAGTTCGCGCCGGCGCAGGACCTTGGCGGACTCCCCCGGGTTGACGAGGCCGAGGGTGGCGGAGTGCACGGCACGGCGCCAGCCGCCGCTCGGCCCCTGGCGCCGGTTGCGCACCAGCGTGGCCGCGTTGAGGGCGTCGGCGGTCTCCCCCTCCTGGTCGGGGCGCCTCTGGGCCTGCTGCCCGGAGGGGCGCGCGGGCGCGGGCGCGAGTCCGGCCCGCGGGCCGGTGAGGGTGGGCGGGGGTTCGGGGCCGCGGCGCGGCAGCGGCTCGGACCGCACCGGGCCGGGGTCGGAGGGCCCCGCCCCCGCGGGACGGAGGGGGTCGGTGCGCTCGTCGTCCGCCCACGGGCCCGCCACCGGCCCGGGTTCGGGGGCCGGCTCCGGGGTCCGCGTCGGCCCCGACCCGGCTCCGAATCCGTCGGCCCCGTGGCCCGGCGCCGGTCGCGCGTCCGGTGCGGAGTCCGGTCCCGGGGTCCCGTCCGCCCCCGGGACCGGGCCCGCACCGGTTTCCGTGCCGTCCGCCCCGGAGGGGTCCGGGCGTTCGGTGTCGAGCGGCGGTAGCTGCTCGGGCTCGGGGACGTCGGAGTCGCCCCGGAGCCTGCGCGGTGCGAGGGGGTCCGGCCCCCCTCCGCCCGGTCGGGCGGGCCTCTGGGGTCGCTGGGGCCGTTGGGGGCGCTGCGGCCGCCGGACCGCGCCCGGCAGGAGCCGGACCGTGGAGCTCCGCGTCTCGTCGTCGGAGTCCGCGGTGTCCTCCGGGGCCTCGGGGCGTTCCGGGGCCCCGGGCCCGCCCGGACCGTCGTCCTCGTCCGGCGGCGGCGCCTGGTAGCCGGTCCCCGGCAGCGGGGGAGGCGCGTCCTCGGGCAGCCGGGCGTAGGGGGGCGGGGGCGGGGCCGCCCCCTCGAACCCGCCGAACCACTGCTCCCTCGGCGTGGGCGCGGGCGGCTCCGGAGCGGCTTCGGCGGACGGTTCGCCGGTCCCCTCGGCGCCCCCGTCCGTACCCTCCCAGAGGGACTCGGGCCTCTCCTCGGCCTCCGAACCCGTGCCCGCCTCGGAGCTGCGACCCGTCCCATGCTGTTCCTGGTGTGCCACCGGAGTTCTCCTGCGTGAAGGGGGTGTGCTGTGGAGGAAGGGACACTCCACAAGGGAGAGGCGGGATCCGCTTCCTGGTGTCACTCATACCCGCCCCACCCCAGGGAAGCATCCCCCGGGGGTCGGTGGACAGGGCAATCCGTAGCACCGTCCCTGAACCTCCCCGGGTACTGTCTGGCTCATGCACGCGATCCGTATCACCGCACCGGGAGGACCCGAGGTCCTCGCCTGGTCAGAGGTTCCCGACCCCGTCGCAGGAGAGGGGGAGGTCCTGGTGGACGTGGCCGCCGGCGCGGTCAACCGCGCCGACGTCGCGCAACGGCAGGGCACCTACCCGCCCCCACCCGGCGCCTCCGAGTACCCGGGCCTGGAGTGCTCGGGCACCGTGGCCGCGCTCGGCCCCGGCACCGAGGACTCCGGATGGTCCGTGGGCGACCCCGTGTGCGCCCTCCTGTCCGGGGGCGGCTACGCGGAGAAGGTGGCCGTCCCCGTGGGGCAGCTGCTCCCCGTGCCCGAGGGCGTCGGCCTGGCCGAGGCCGCCGCCCTGCCCGAGGTGGCCGCCACGGTGTGGTCCAACCTCGTGATGGTCGGCGGGCTGCGCGCGGGGGAGACCGTCCTCGTGCACGGCGGGGGCAGCGGCATCGGCACCTTCGCCATCCAGTTCGCCCGGGCCCTGGGCGCCCGCGTGGCGGTCACCGCGGGCAGCGAGGAGAAGCTGGCCCGCTGCCGCGAGCTGGGCGCCGAGATCACCGTCAACTACCGGACCGAGGACTTCGCCGAGCGCATGCGCGAGGAGGGCGGCGCCGACCTCATCCTCGACATCATGGGCGGCTCCTACCTCGACGCGAACCTGCGTTCGCTGGCGACGAACGGCCGCATCACGATGATCGCCCTGATGGGAGGCCGCCGCGCCGAGGCCGATCTGGGGCGTATGCTCGCGAAAAGGCTCTCCGTACACGCGACGACGCTCCGCTCCCGTCCCCTGGACGAGAAGGCGGCCATCGTCGCGGGAGTACTGGAGCAGGTGTGGCCGTTGGTAGAACAAGGAGCCATCCGCCCCGTCGTGGACCGTTCTGTACCGATGCGGAACGCGGCGGAGGCGCATCGCGTCATGGAATCGAGCGCGCACACCGGAAAGATTCTCCTCACCCTCTGACGGCGTGCCGGTACATCCACGTAAGGGAACTGATGAGCAGCGCAGACGACCAGAAGGACGAGCCCCAGGTACTGGTCATGGGGGTCGACCAGCACGACGGGGCCGACGACGACGGCGCGGAGGAGCCCCGCTCCCTCGCCGACATGGTGGAGCAGCCCGCCAAGGTGATGCGGATCGGCAGCATGATCCGCCAGCTCCTGGACGAGGTGAAGGCCGCTCCGCTGGACGAGGCCAGCCGCACCCGCCTCAAGGAGATCCACACCTCCTCGATCAAGGAGCTCGAGGACGGCCTCGCCCCCGAGCTCATCGAGGAGCTGGACCGGCTGACCCTGCCGTTCGCGGACGGGTCGGCGCCCAGCGACGCGGAGCTGCGCATCGCCCAGGCGCAGCTGGTGGGCTGGCTCGAGGGCCTGTTCCACGGCATCCAGACGACCCTGTTCGCCCAGCAGATGGCGGCCAGGGCCCAGCTGGAGAACATGCGCAAGGCGCTGCCGCCCGGCCTCTCCGGCCTCCAGGCCCAGGACGGCCCGTCCGTGGCCGGCGACGAGCCGCACGGATCCGGCCCCTACCTGTAGCCAGGGCCCCGAACGCGAGGAGCCCCCGCCCTTTGTGGGCGGGGGCTCCTCGCGTACACGGGTGCTACTTGGCGTTCACCGGCTCCAGGACGTCGAGGCCCAGGAAGGGGCGCAGCGCCTCGGGGACGACCACGGAGCCGTCCGCGCGCTGGTGGTTCTCCAGGATGGCGACGATCCACCGTGTGGTGGCCAGCGTCCCGTTCAGGGTGGCGGCGAAGCGGGGCTTGCCGTCCTCCCCCCGGAACCGCACGTTGAGGCGCCGGGTCTGGAAGTCGGTGCAGTTCGAGGTGGAGGTCAGCTCGCGGTAGGTCTCCTGGGTGGGGACCCACGCCTCGCAGTCGAACTTGCGGGCGGCGCTGGTGCCCAGGTCGCCCCCGGCGATGTCCACCACGCGGTAGGGCAGCTCCAGCTTGTCGAGCATCTCCCGCTCCCAGGCGAGGAGCCGCTCGTGCTCCTCGTGCGCCCGGTCCGGGTGGGCGTACACGAACATCTCCACCTTGTTGAACTGGTGGACCCGGATGATGCCCCTGGTGTCCTTGCCGTAGGAGCCGGCCTCGCGGCGGAAGCACGTCGACCAGCCCACGTACCGGTTGGGCAGGTCGTCGGCGGCCAGGATCTCCCCGGCGTGGTACCCGGCCAGCGGCACCTCGGAGGTGCCCACGAGGTACAGGTCGTCCGCGGCCAGCCGGTACACCTCGTCGGCGTGCTCGCCGAGGAAGCCGGTGCCCTCCATGGTCTCGGGCTTGACCAGGACCGGCGGGATCATCGCGGTGAAGCCCGCGGCCACGGCCTGGTTCATCGCCATGTTGAGCAGTGCCAGCTCCAGCTGGGCGCCCACGCCGGTGAGGAAGTAGAAGCGGGATCCCGAGACCTTGGCGCCGCGCTCCATGTCGATGGCGCCGAGCATCTCGCCCAGCTCCAGGTGGTCGCGCGGGGTGAAGTCGAACTCGCGCGGCGTCCCGACGGTCTCCAGGACCCGGAAGTCGTCCACGCCGCCCTCGGGCGCGTCCGCCTCCACGATGTTGGGGACGCGGGCCAGGACGGCGGCCAGCTCCTCGGCGAGGCGGCCGGCCTCGGCCTCGGCCTCCTTGACCTCGGCCGCGAGCGACTTGGCCTTGGTCAGGAGCTCCTCGCGGTCCTCCGCGGAGGCCTTGGAGACGGACTTGCCCACACTCTTCTGCTCGGCGCGCAGCGTCTCGAACCGGGTCAGCGCGGCGCGGCGGCCGGAGTCGAGTTCGAGCAGCCGGTCCGCGACGGAGGGGTCCTCCCCGCGGGCGCGCTGCGAGGCGCGGAGTCGTTCGGGGTCTTCTCGAAGAGCGCGAAGGTCGATCACGTCTTGCAGGTTACCGCCCGGGCTCGGCGGCGGTCACATCGTTTCCCCGGACCGCGCCGCCGACGCACGGCGGCGGCTTCCCCGCCCGCGTGCGGGGGGACCTCGTTCTTCGGCATCCTGGTGGGGAACATCGCCCGGCCTCCCCGCCCGCGTGCGGGGGGACCGCTGTGGAGGAGGCCGCCGCGGGGCCGCCGGCCGGGACGGCCGGCGCGGTCGTCAATCGACGTGTCCGGCACGGATGCGCGCCAGCCACTGCTCCGCCTCCGCGAACTCCGCGTCGGTGGCCGGACGGGGCCGGAGCGGGGGGTCGGTCTCGACGGCCTCGCCGCCCCGCGGGTAGCTGCCGAGGAAGCGCACGTCCCGGCAGACCCTCCGGATGCCCATGAGGGCCTCGCCGACGCGGGCCTCGGCCACGTGGCCCTCCGCGTCGATGCAGAAGCAGTAGCTGCCGAGCTTGTCCCCGGTGGGGCGCGACTCCAGCCGGGTGAGGTTGACCCCGCGGACGGAGAACTGGCTGAGCACCTCGATCAGGGCGCCGGGGTGGTCGTCGGAGATGAAGGCGACCAGCGAGGTCCGGTCGGCCCCGGTGGGCGCGGAGACCGCGCCGGGTCTGGACAGGTAGATGAACCGGGTGGCGGCCCCGCCGCGGTCGCCGATCCCGACGGCGAGCGCGTGCAGCCCGTACCGCTCGCCCGCGATCACCGCGCAGATCGCCGCGTCGTAGGGCGCGCCGGGTTCGGAGACCGTGCGGGCGGCGGCGGCGGTGGAGGAGACCGTGTGCGTTTCCGCGTCGGGCAGCCGTCGGGCGAGCCAGCCTCGGCACTGGGCGAGGGCGTGGGGGTGGGTGGCCACCCGCTTGACGTCCTCCAGGACGGTGCCGGGCCGGGCGAACAGCGCGAACTCGACCGGGATCGCCGTCTCACCGGTGATGAGGAGCGGCTCCCCGTTGACGAGCTCGGCGATGGTGGCGGTGACGCCGCCCTCCACCGAGTTCTCCAGCGGGACGACGCCGCCGTCCACCGTGCCGGTCCGGACGGCGTCGAAGACCGCGGCGACGCCGTCGCACGGGACGCGCGCCCCGTCGGGCGCCTCGGGGCGCAGCGCGCGCAGCGCGGCCTCGGTGAAGGTGCCCTCGGGGCCGAGGTAGGCGTAGCGGTTGGGCATGGTGCCAGGCTATACGGACCGGTGGGCGGCGCGTGGCCCCTGGGGACACGCACGTCGGCCGGGCGGCGGGTCACCCGCGGGCGGAGGTGCTCCCGTCCACCTTCTCCTTCAGGGAGCCCGCGCCCCCGGACGTGCGGCCGGCGCGCGCCGCGGCCTCCGGGACGCCGTCCCCCGCGTCCCCGACCGAGGCGCGGATCCCGGCTCCGTCCTCCTGCCCGGAGCCCTCCCCGTCCCCGGAGCGGTCGTCCGCGTCGCAGCCCTCCGCGTCGTCCATGTGGTCCGTGTCGTCCATGTCCTCCACGGCTGACAGCACCGTGACCAGGGAGTCCGCCGCGGGCTCCGCGCCGCTGCCGTCGGAGCCGGCCACCGCGGCCCCGGCAGCCGCGGTCCCGACCGGGGCCGAGGGCGCGGGCACGAGGGCGCCGACGCCGTTGCCCAGCCGGGCCGACCGGACCACGCGGTCCTCCTCCGGGCTGAGCAGGACGCGGCCCTCGCCGCGCACGACGGCCTTGGCGTAGGTGCGCGACTCGGTGCGGCCGTTGATGGAGGTGAGGACGACCCCGTCGCCCTGGCCGTTGAGCAGTGCGAGGGAGAAGGAGCGGGCGCCCGACATCTCCTCCAGGGCGTCGTAGTGCAGTACGGCCACGTCACGGACGGCGAACGGGTCGACGCCCGAGGCGCCCACCGCGGCCGTGCGGGTGGCCAGGACCTGGGATTCTTCGCCGAGCGCGCGGGCCCTGTTCAGGGCGTATCCGCCGAGGGCGAGTCCGCCCAGGCCGGCGATCAGACCCAGCGAGGCAATGAGCGTAGTGAACACAGCGCGAGCGTATCGCTACGCAAAGCACCTATGGTGTCACTCCTGGCTATTTCCCCGATCCCTGTGCCCGAATTTTCGCGACATTTGCCGTCGCGTGAACGTCGTGCGCCCCAGGGCCCTGTCCCATCCGCGCCGGACCGCGGGCCGGAACCCCCTGGCCATCAGGGCCCTCGCCACGTCCGTGAACTGGTGCGCGCGGTGCATCTGCGCCCTGAGGTCGGTGCCGGTGGCCCGGTGCTCCAGCGGCACCTCCACCTCCTCCACGCGGAACCCCGCCCGGAGCACGTCGATGGTGAGGCCGGTCTCGACCCCGAAACCGGGCGCCAGCGGCCTGGCCGCCTCGAAGGCCGCGCGCGTCAGGCAGCGCTGGCCGTTGAGCGGCTGCTCGGGCTCCCAGCCCGTGGCCCGGCTGACCCCGCCCCGGGCGAGGCGCACCACGAAACCGTGGCCGCCCAGGCGCATGCGGGTGGCGGGGAAGAGCGCGATGGTCATGTCGGCCTTCCCCGTGCCGACCGGTTCGATCAGCGGGGCGGCCCCCGAGGCCGTGCCCTCCAGGTCGGCGTCGAGGAACAGCAGGTGCCGGGGCGGGCGGCGCGTACCGGCTTCCGCCTCGTGCTCCTCGATGAGCCGGACGCCCTCGGCGCCCGTCTCCATCGCCGCTCCCTTGCCCCGGTTGCGGCTGTGCCTGAACACGCGCGCGCCGGCCCGGAGCGCGACGTCCGCCGTCGTGTCCGCGGAACCGTCGTCGACCACGACGACCAGGTCGACACCGGGCAGGTCGCGGGCGGCGCGCACGGTGCAGCCGACCCGTTCGGCCTCGTCCTTGGCGGCGATCACCACGGCGACCCCGGTCTCCTCCGGGCCGCCGGCCTCCTCCTCGCGCACCTCGCCCCGTCTACTGGGCCTTGCCGGTCCCCGCGGCCACCGGCAACGCGTCGAGATCGGCGTGGATGACGAACACCTCGACCAGTCCGGTGACCTCCAGGACCTTCATGACGGCCGGTTTGGGCGCCACGAGCTCCAGTTCACCGCCCTTGTCACGGGCGCGCTTCATGGCGGAGAGCAGCACGCTGATGCCCGTCGAGTCGCAGAACTCCGTCCGCGACATGTCGATGACCAGCCGCCGCGCCCCGTCCTCCAGGGCTCCGACGAGCTCGCTGCGCAACTGGGGCGCCGTGTACAGGTCGATCTCACCGCCCACGGTTACCACCGCGACGTCTTCTTGAGATCGGCTTGATATCTTCAACTCCACGGACGTGACTGTAGCGCCCCGTCCACCCCCGGGCCACTTCGGTGACGGTGTGTTGACGGTGTTTCGCTACATCGGTCACGTTCCTCCGGGTGCCGACGCCGGAGTCCCCTCGCGGGGCGCCTCAGAGCAGCGCGCTCCGGGCCCGCTGGTCGTCACGGAGGTGGAGGCGCAGCTCGACGACGTCGGCGGCCCTCCGGTCCACGAGCTGGTCGACGACACCGCAGCCGCGGTCCGCGTCCGTCCCCCGCTCCGCGCGGCCGACGTCGTCCGCGGAGAGCTCCAGGACCGCCCACACCGTGGTGGTCGTCGCGTCCATCTCGGTGCCCCAGCGGCCCGACAGGGTCTGGACGATGCCCAGGCCCCGGCCGCCCAGCCCGGACACGGAGGGCATCGCCACCCGGGGCATCGTGCTGGACCCGCCGTCGCGCACCGAGATCTCCACCCAGCCCCCGGGGCGCGGACCGCGGTCCACCTCGACCCTCCAGGACACGCCGACGGAGTTCTCGGGGTTGCCCGGTGTGGGCAGGGGGCTGGCGTGGCGGAGGGCGTTGCTGACGAGTTCGCTCAGAACGAGGGCGGCGTCGTCGACGCGGTCCTCACCGAGTTCCATCGCGTGCAGGTCCCCGCACAGCCGCTGCCGGGCTCCCGCCACGCTCGCGGGGTCGTAGGGGAGTACGACGCTCCGCTCGACCTGCTGCGGGCGGTCCCCGGAATCACCTGGGGTGCTGTCACCTGACACGTTCTGTCCCTGCGCGTTCGTGCTCTCTCGGGCGGACCGGAACCCGCCCGAAGTGTGGCAGCGAATTCCACCAGGGGTGGAAATGCCCCGATCACCTCGGAAGGAAACCCACGTCGAGATGAATCACGGGGTGGGGCTGGCGCTCCGGCGCACGGATCGCTGTCGTGACAGGGATTCGGGGGTTGAAGAGGTTTTTGTAGTTTTTTGGGACGCAGGTGGCTGGTGGGAGATGTCTGTCACCCGCGCCCCACCAGTGACGCCCGTGCGCACCGCGGCCGCCACAGGGGACTCCTCCGCCCCGGCGTCCTCTCCCTCCTCGGGATCCGGCGCCTCGCCACGGTGCAGCGGCACCGTGAAGCGCATCCTGGTCCCCCGCTCCAACCGCTGGGCGGTCACGTCCCCGCCCTGGTCGCGGGCCAGCTGCCGCACGATGTACAGACCCAGCCCCAGCCCGCCGAAACCGGTCTCCCCGTCCCCGCGCGCCCCCGCCTGCACGAAGCGGTCGAAGATCCGCTCCTCGTCCCCCGGGCGCAGCCCCACGCCCTCGTCGTCCACGGTGACCGCGACGGCCTCCTCCTCCGCCCGGGCGGTCACGTGCACGTGGCCGCCCTCCGGCGAGAACTTGAGGGCGTTGTCCAGCAGCTGGTCCATGATCATGCCCGTGGCCAGGGAGTCCCCCGCCGTCGCGGGGAGCTCGTCGGGCCCGTCCAGGGAGACCTCGTGCCGGTCCGAGAGCGGCCGGAACGCGCTGACCGCCTGCCTCAGCACGTCGAGCAGGTCGAACCTGTCCCGGCTGACCCGGATCTCCCCGCGCGAGACGTCCGATCCCAGCTGGAGCCGGTCCACGAGGGTCACCAGTGCCGAGGACCGGTCCGCGATGGTGCCGACCGCCTCGTACTGGGAGTCCGGGGTGAGCCGCGCCCACTTGCGCATGAGGGTGGTCGCGTAGCCGTGGATCACCGTGATGGGGGTCCGCAGCTCGTGGCCGCTGGTGGCCAGGAAGTCCTCGCGCTCCTCCTCCATGGCCTTCTGCGCGGTGATGTCGCGGAAGTCCACCACCCACTCGTGGGTGCGGGGGATCCTCGCCATGAGGATCTCCAGCCAGCGGCCGTCCTTGAGCTTGTGCTTGACGGGCTGGCCGTGGCACGCGGGCAGGGGGAAGGGCGGGTGCCGGCCCTCGACCGCCTCCAACGGGTAGCCGGTCAGCTCCACCGCCGAGCGGTTCCACTTGCGCACCCGGCCGCCGAAGTCCAGCACGGCGATCCCGTCGGCGCTGGAGTCGGCCACGGCCTGTTCGTGGACGCGCTGGAGGTTGAGCTCCTCGTAGGCCAGGGCGTTGCCGATCGCCACCCCGGCGTGCGCGGCGAGGAGTTCGAGCAGCTCCAGCTCGATGTGCCCCACCTTGCGCTGGCTGTAGAGCGCGTAGAGGGCGCCGTACGGGCGGCCGTGCACGTTGGTCACGCACAGGGCGATGGTGTGGAGGCCGGGGAGGTCGGCCCAGACCAGGTCCTGGAGGCCGCGGGTGTCCTCGTTGGCCAGCAGGACGGACTTGCCGCTGCGCAGCAGCTCCCCGAACAGGCTGTCCTCCAGCGGGGCGGTGAACCCCTGGAGCTCGTCGGACAGGGCCGAGATGCTCACCAGCTCCACGCGGTCCTCGTCGAGGAGGACGAACCCTCCCGCGTCCGCGCCGGTCAGCTCGGTGATGCCCCGGGAGATCCGGTCGAGCACCGACTTGAGGCTGAGGTCCGCGTTGATGTCCACGACCACGTCGGTGAGCCGGCGCACCAGCCTGGCCCGCTCCATGGCCGAGCGCTGCGCCTGCACGTCGTTGTCGGAGGGGTGGATGTTGAGCACCCAGCCGAGGAACCGGCCGTCGGCCCCGGCCACCCGGTTGGCGCCGATCCGGACGTCGAGGACCGTGCCGTCCCTGCGCACCCGGCGCGTGTACACCGCCAGCGGGTTCCCGGCGCGCACCTGTTCGAGCACCGCGCCGTGCTCGCCCTTCAGCTCGGCGGGGACGATCGGCAGCTCGCCGCCGAGCACCTCGTCCGCGCTCCAGCCGAACATGCGCTCGGCGGCCGGATTCCACACGGTGACCCGGAGCTCGCTGTCGAGACCGACCACCGCGTCCGCTGACGAGGCCAGCACGGCTTCGGCGCTGAGGGGCGCGCGCTCGGAACTCACGACGTCATAGTGCCACCCGAAAGCCGCCGAGTGGCAGGGCTTTGCACAATCCGATCAAATTCCGCCCCGAAGGAGACTCACAGGACCCTCGGCTCCTCGCCGGAGCCCGCCTCCATGGCGCGCCCGGCGTGCTCCCAGGCCCGCATCCCGCCGGACACGTTGACCGAGTCCCAGCCGGCCTGGTTCAGCGCCGCGACGGCCTGGGCGGAGCGGCCGCCGACACGGCAGACCACGTAGACCCTCCTGTCCTGCGGGACCTCGGAGGCCCGCTGCCCCAGCTCCCCGAGCGGGATGTGGACGGCCCCGGGCGCGCGGCCCGCGTTCCACTCGTCGTCCTCGCGGACGTCGAGCAGGTAGGCGCCCTCGGGCACCTCGGTGGCGCCGGTCTCCGGAACACCGTTCCCG
Source organism: Nocardiopsis sp. NPDC055824 (assembly GCF_053616335.1). Classification (NCBI taxonomy): domain Bacteria; kingdom Bacillati; phylum Actinomycetota; class Actinomycetes; order Streptosporangiales; family Nocardiopsidaceae; genus Nocardiopsis; species Nocardiopsis sp. NPDC055824. The sequence continues at coordinate 734 of NZ_JBSHDN010000020.1, read as the reverse complement.
AACATTGTGACCCCCTGTGTCGTGATGATGCGAAAAATGTGAGGAACCGGGGAACCCGGCACGGGCGCGCCACGTCGAAGCGGTATGTCACTGCACACCCTCGCGACGGCTCTGCCGACCCGCCTCGCCGCTCTCGCAGCCCTCGGCCTGCTTATCACGGCCTGCGGCAACGATCCCGCAGAGGTGAACGCTCCGGCACCCGAGTCCGACCAGACCACCGAACCCTCCTCCCCCGGCGACGGGGAGGAACAGGGAGACGACGGCGCGACCGGCGGCGGCGACGCCGAGGTCGAGCTGACGATCGAGCGCTCCCTGAACGACGAGGAGTCGCTGTCGCCCGAGTCCGGCTACGAGGAGGGGACCTGGACCCTCACCTGTGCGCCGGTCGGCGGCGACCACCCCGACCCCGAGGCGGCGTGCGCCCGGATCGACGAGGTCGGCGCGGAGCCGTTCGTCCTCGACACCAGCGACATGATGTGCACGATGATCATGGGCGGCCCCGAGGTCGTCCGCGTCACCGGGCACGTCGAGGACACCGAGGTCGACACCGAGTTCAACAAGGTCGGCGGCTGCGAGGTCGACCGCTTCGAGTCCGTGGACACGGTCCTCAACCCCTGACCGGGGCGCCGGCGCGCGGGGGCCCGGCCCCGGGGCCCCCGCGCCCGCGCCCCGTCAGGGTGTCCCCCGGGGGGCCCAGAAGGCGACCGCGTGGCGCCAGCCCACCAGGCAGAAGC